>JAETTR010000060.1 GCA_021768985.1 Bacillota bacterium | reverse complement strand
CCCGCCGGGATCAGGCAGGGTTTTTTTTCATATCTTATTTTACGATTCTGCGCCAGCCGAACGGATCGGGAAGCTCGCCGTACTGGATTCCCGTAACGGTATCGTACAGCATCTTCGTTACCTCCCCCATCTTTCCGCCGCCGATCGTATAATCGCGGTCCTTATAACGAATGAGCCCGACGGGCGAAACGACCGCCGCGGTTCCCGTGCCGAACGCTTCGGTGAGCGAGCCGCTCTCGATGCCCGCGATCACTTCCTCGATGGAGACCCGCCGTTCGCCGACCCGATAGCCCTTTTCGCGCAAAAGCTGCAAACAGCTCTTGCGGGTGATTCCCGGCAAAATAGACCCGACGAGCGCGGGCGTGACCACCTCTCCGCCGATCACGAAAAACATATTCATAGAGCCGACCTCTTCGACGTAGCGCTTTTCCTGCGCGTCCAGCCACAACACCTGATCGAAGCCCTTCTCTTCGGCGAGCTCGCCCGCCTTCATGGAAGCGGCGTAATTGCCGAGGCACTTCGCTTCGCCCGTGCCGCCGATCGCCGACCGCACGAAGAAATCCTCCACCAATAGCTTGGTGGGTTCCAGCCCGTGCGCGTAATAGCTTCCGACGGGCGAAAGAATGATAAAGAACAGATACTCCGTAGAGGCGTGCACGCCGAGCATGACACGGGTCGCGACAATCGTCGGACGAATATAGAGCGCGGTGCCCCGCTCCTTGGGGATCCAGTCTTTTTCGAGCTTCAACAGCGCGTCGAGCCCTTCCTGCACGGTCTCCTCGGGAAACTGCGGAATGCACATGCGCGCCGCGGAACGGTTCATGCGCGCCCAGTTCTCTTCCGGACGAAAGACGGCGATCTGCCCATCGGGCTGTAAAAACGCCTTCATACCCTCGAAAATACCCTGCGCGTAATGAAAGACGGAAGTCGCCAGATCGAACTTCATAGGCTCGTTGGGCTCGATCTTCGCGTCGTGCCAACCCTTGCCCGCGGCGTACTTCATGGTGAACATGTAATCGGTAAAATATTTTCCGAATCCGAGCGCCGTGCCCGCGGCGGGCTTTTCTTTTAATGTCTTGCGTTTGATGATTTCCATAATCCGATCCTCCCGTTATTTCCGCGGAAACGGATAAATATACCGATCCCGCTTTTCGATTTCCGCTCTGCCGTTCAAATACTCGCCGAGTCCGGCGCAGAACTTGTCATAGTCCGTTTCCCGTACGGCAACCGAAAATTCCGCGCGTTCGCCGAAACGCTTTTCCGCTTCCACCCCTTCCCGCTCCAGAAAACGGAGCATGGCGTTCACTTCGGGATAGTTTACGACGACCGCGCAGGAAACGCAGGCATCGTATTCCCGAATTTCGGCGGCTTCGCAACACTCCGCCGCAGAAGAGGCGTACGCGCGCGTGAGCCCGCCCGCGCCGAGCTTGATTCCGCCGAAGTACCTTACGACGGCAATCGACGTTTCGAACAATCTTTTCGCTTTCAGCACGCCGAGAATCGGCATGCCCGCCGTGCCCTGAGGTTCGCCCGCGTCCGAAAAACGCTGTTCGTTCCCGAGCGCGTCGGCGATATACCCGTAACAGACGTGTGTCGCCTGCGGGTGCGCCGCCCGCACGCGGTCGAGAAAGGCGCGCGCCTCCGACTCCCCCGCGGTATGCGCCGCGTAAGAGAGAAAGCGGGATTTTTCGATCACCTTTTCGGTGACCGTTTCCCCGAATACGGAGAGATACATTATCCGCGCACGACCTTGACGCGTACTTTTTTGCCCTTGAACAGGGTGAATTCCCCCGCGGGAAGCGGCATGTTCACGTTCGCCGCGCGTTCGCCGTTCACCGAAACGCCGCCCTGCTCGACGAGTCGGCGCGCCTCGCCGATGCTCTTGCACAGCCCCGTAGCCGTGAGCGCGCCCAAAAGATCGGTAACCGAAGCGGGAATCGTCTTTTCGGGCATGTCGCCCTCGCCGCCGAACGCCGCGCGGGCTTCGCTCTGCGCCTTATCCGCCTTCTCCTGCCCGTGCACCGTCTTGGTCAGCTCGTAGGCGAGCCGCTCTTTCGCAAGATTGATCCGCTCGTCGCGGTTCGCGCACAGCGATTCGATTTCGGGAAGGGGCAGGAAGGTTAGCAGTTTCAGGCACTTTTCCACGTCGGCGTCCGCCGTGTTCCGCCAGTACTGATAAAATTCGTAGGGGGTGGTCTTGTTCTCATCGAGCCACACGGCGCCCTTTTGCGTTTTGCCCATCTTCTTGCCCTCGCTCGTGGTGAGCAGGGTGAACGTCATGGCGAACGCCGCCTTGCGCTCCTTTCTGCGGATCAAATCGGCGCCGGCGAGAATGTTGCTCCACTGGTCATCGCCGCCGAGCTGCAACAAACAGCCGTACTTGCGGTTGAGCACCAGAAAGTCGTACGCCTGCATGAGCATGTAGTTGAATTCGAGGAAGGTGAGCCCCTTTTCCATGCGCGAACGGTAGCATTCCGCAGTGAGCATTTTGTTCACCGAGAAGTACGCGCCGATATCCCGCAGGAATTCCACGTAGTTCAGATTCAAAAGCCAGTCGGCGTTATCGACGATGATCGCGGCGTTCTCGCCCCCGAAGCTGACGAACTTGGACATCTGCTTTTTAAAGCATTCCACGTTCTGCTTGACCGTTTCGCGGGTCATCATAGAGCGCATATCCGTTCTGCCCGAGGGATCGCCCACCATGCCCGTACCGCCGCCCACGAGGATAATCGGCTTATGCCCCGCCTCCTGCATGTGCTTCATGGCGACAAGCTGCATAAAATGCCCGACGTGCAAGCTGTCGGCGGTGGGATCGAACCCGATATAGAACGGCACGCTCTCGCTTCCGAGCTTTTCGTAGAGCTCGTCCTCGAACACCGTCTGCTTGATAAACCCCCGCGCCCGCAGGGTATCCATTACGTTTGACATCACCTTTCACCCATCCTCTTTGTGTTTTTTCGGATTAAATAAAAACGGCTTGCGTTGCGCAAACCGTGTTCAGCAAATATCACCCGAGCGATTCACGCGAAAAAACCGTATTACAGAATTCCGTAATACGCGTAGACGTAAATTGCAAGGTAAGATTTCCGTTTCATGTTTTTTATTATACACGCACGAACGGCGTTTGTCAAATAAAGTAAACGGCTTTTTTGCAAAAAAATCAACTTGCGGAATATTCGTCCGCGCGCACCCAGAATTCGGGCGAACTGCGGAACAGGCGGATCATTTCCTCCGTCGTGCGCGGGACCAGAATGCGGCGCATGAGCTCCGCGTTCTCTTCCGCCCGCTTGCGGGCGCGGTAGTTTTCGAGTTGTTCTTCCACGGTTTCGTATTTCATACTCCCTATTTTACGCAAAATAGTTGACACATATTGTCATATTTGATAAAATAATTTACGGAAATACAAATATTTTTCAAAAAAATAAGAGGTTATTTATGAAGTACGAAATTATGCTCGGAATATTATTCACGCTGCTCGTGAAGCGCAGGATCAGCGCGGGCGAGCTGGCGGGAAAGTACGGCGTTTCCGTGCGCTCGATTTACCGCTACATCGACGAAATGACCGTTGCGGGCGTGCCGATCGACGTGTACCGCGGGGCATACGGCGGAATTTACATTTCGGACGCGTACAAGCTCCCGCGCGGACTTCTGACCAAGGCGGAATACGCGCGCGCTGTGGAGGCGATGCTCGCCATGAACGAGAGTCTGCACGACCCCGACCTGCAGAGCGCCATCGAGAAGATGTCCGCGAACAGCAAAACGGAGAAATTCGACACGTCCGTTTCGGGGAATATCCTCGTGGACAGCGGCACCTGGGGAGACGAACGGAAATTTTCGGAAAAGCTCTCGCTGATCGAGCACGCGATCGACGAAAAAGAGGCGCTCGAAATCGATTATTCCGACCGCGGCGGCGAACGCACGCGGCGGGTGATTCTGCCCCACCTGCTCGTATACAAACAGAACGTCTGGTACCTGTACGCCTTCTGCCGGATGCGGAACGCCTTCCGTCTGTTTAAAATCGGACGCATGCGCACCGTCGTAAACACGGGAGAAACGTTCGAACGGATCGCGTTTTCGCGCGACGACATTCCCCTCACCTTCTGGAAAAACGACGAGAACGACGTGGACGCGCGGTTCGAAATTTCCGCCGAAGCGCTCCCGTTTGCCGAGGATTGGCTGGGCGTGGAGAACGTGCGCGCCATAGACGGCAAATTTTACGCCGACGTTACCCTGCCCGACGATGATGCGCTCGTCGGAAAGATCTTATCGGCGGGCGCGGGAATCCGCGTGCTATCGCCCGCGCCGCTCGTCGCGCGCGTGAAAAAAGAAACGGAGCGCATGGCGCGCTCCTACGAGTGAATTAGTCCGTTAAAACCTTAATCAGCTTTTCTTCCGCGGGCTGGGCGCGGAAGAAATCGCGCGGCACAGGCTCCGACACGGGCGCGTCGTACACGACGCGTCCTTTTTTCAGGACGACGGCGCGATGCGAAAGCAGCGCCGCTTCGTGCACGTCGTGCGTGACGAACAGGACGGTGTTCCCCGTTTCCCGCCACAGCTCCCACACAAGTTCGATCAGCGATTTTTTTAACGCGAGGTCGAGCGAAGAAAACGGTTCGTCCATCAGCAAGGTATCGTGCGGGTACAAAAAGGCGCGCGCAATCGCCACGCGCTGGCGTTCCCCGCCCGAAAGCTCGTGCGGATAGCTCTTCTCCCGCCCTTTCAGTCCCACGCGGGCAAGCGCGGCTTCCGCCTCTCCGCCCGCACTCTTGGGAAGCACGAAACGGATATTGTCCGCGAGCGTAAGATTGGGCAACAGCTTTGCCGTCTGAAACACGCAGGAGGTCCGCCCCGCGCCCTCCACCCTGCCTTCGAACGGAATCAGACCCGCCGCCGCGTTTAACAGCGTGCTCTTGCCCGCCCCGCTCTCCCCGAGCACGGCGGTGATTTTACCCGATTCGAATTCGAGATCGATATTTTCAAGCGCGGCGGTTTCGCCGTATTTTTTGGTGACCGAAATGAATTTCATGATTTCCACCTGACGATGAGCTTGTACGCCAAAAGGCAGAGTCCTTCGAGCAGAAACCCGACGAGCACCGTTACGAGCGTGAGCGCCAACAGCTCCGCCGGCACGTACAGCTTCGCTTCCTGCATCAGTCCGCCGAGACTGCGGTCGGTAGAAGTGAGAACCTCGCCCGAAACGGTAATTTTTAAACCCATGGAGAGAATCCCGCCCGCTTGCTTTAACACGGGCGGCGCGGCAAGCGGAAGGTAAAGCTTGCATACCTGCCGCGTTTTGCCGACGCGGAAAGCCCGCGCCAGCTCGCCGAATTCCTCCTCCACGCCATCGAGCGCGGCGAGCGCCGCCGAATAGACCGCGGGGAAGAGCACGAGCACGCTGACGATTACGGGCGCGACGGCACGCGAAGTCCACAACAACAATATAAGAATGATCGCCATGGTCGGCACCGTGCGCAAAAAGGAAACGATCGGCGCGAAAAACGCGCGCACCCCCGCAAACAACCGCGCAAGCACAGCGAGCGCCGTGCCGCATACGAGAGATACCGCGAAAGCCGCAAGCGTACGAAGCATGGTTCCCCCGAACGCGCGCCAGAATCCGCGCGATACCAACAGCTTGCCGAGCGCGGCGAACGTATCCCCTATGGAGGGAAGCACGTAATCGTTTGCCACGATCAGATAGGCGGCAAGCCAGAACAGCCACATGAACGCGACGGCAAGCAACGAAAATATGAAGTTTTTTCCGAGCTTTCCGCTTAATTTCACCGTTATGCTCCGTAGTAGAATTCGTCGTTAACTTCCGAAGCCGCGTTCGGATTGACCGCTTTCAGCTTGGCAAGGAAGTCGTTGACGCGGGTCTTGCAATCCTTGGCGGGCGTAAAGCGCACCGAACAGCGCGCGACGACCTCGGCGGTCAGATTCTTTTCGTTAAAAGAGGGCGCGAGTCCCGCTTCGCGTTTGCCGTCGAGCAGCGCAACGAGATCGGCGGGCGCGGCGGAAGCGAGGTGCGCGGCGCTGCCTTCGAAATAGGAAATCAGCGTTTCCGCCGCCTGCTTGTCCGATTCGAGCACGCTCTTCTTGGCGACGAGCACCGCCTGCGGATACCCCTCCGTTCCGCCGTAGAGCGCCTGCAAATCGCCCGCGAGCTTCAACGGGTTCCCGCCGTTTGCCGTAGCCTTGATCTTTGCCGACACGGCGGGCTCGGGGCAGAGATAGTAATCGCAGGGCAATCCCGGCACGTTCGCGGCATCGGCTCCGAGATTGAGCACGTTGACCAAGGTTTCCGATTTCTCCGAATTCACGTTTTCGATTACGGTATAGGGAATCCCGTAATCCTTTAACACGGCTTGCAGCGTAAGCCCCGGCACGTTCGTAAGCTGTACGGAGCCGAGCGTCTTGCCGACGAGCGCCGTTTTCAAATTCTCCGCCGTTAAAACGGGATTGTCGCCCGTCGTTAAAAAGTAGAGGTTGCCGTTCGTGACCGTGCCGAGCATTTGATAGGTTTCGCCGTTCCCCAACAGCTTGCTCGCAAGGTTTACGGGCAGGACGCAGAAATCCGCGACGGGTCGTTTGCCCGTCACCTGCGCCTGTACGGTAGACGCGTCGATCACGCGGTACTCGAACGTATCCCCTTCTTTCGAAATGCCGTTGCACAGCGAGAGCGCGGGCGCGCCGTCGGGCGCGTATACCGTATATTTCCCGCTCGGGGCGTTGCCGCAACCGACTCCGCCGATTGCCGCCGCGGCGCAAACCGCCGCGGCAAAAGTGACTGCAAATAATTTTTTCATAAAAAAACTCCTTTAAATTTTACCGAATAATGTTTTTGCGGAAACGCCGTTCAGCTTTCCGATTTTGCCCGTCAGCGCGTTCGCGACGGACAAGGGCGCGTCGAGCACGACGGCGAGGACGGACACTCCCTTCTCACGATAAGGAATGCCCAT
>JAETTR010000059.1 GCA_021768985.1 Bacillota bacterium | reverse complement strand
CACAGCACGCCGAGCGTCGCCGCGTATACCTCCGCGTCCTGCCCGTAGGGATCGGGAATTTCCCGTCCGCAGAGCTCGTTGAAGCTCGTGACGTTCTTCGCTACGGGCAAGGCGTTCTTCTGCGCCTGCGTCATGCAGATGACGACGTGCGCGTTCTCCACCATTTTTTGCGTCAGCTTTCTGGACTTGAATTTCGGCGACAAAGGACTCTTCGCCGCTTTGAGCGCCTGCGCCGCCGACGGGGAAACGGGACTCCCCTCCCGCGCGTTCAGCCCCGCGGATTGCACGGTAAACCAGGCGATTTTCCGTTTTTTCAGTTCGGCGCGAAGCGCCGCCTCCGCCATGGGAGAACGGCAGGTGTTCCCCGTGCATACGAACAATATCTTTTTATGCTTCATCCGTATTCCTCCCGAACGCGCGCGTGAAACGGTTCATTACGCCGTCCATTACGCCGCCGCGCAATTTCGGTTCGATTGCAATCAACAGAGTCGCCGTCCGTTCGGCGCGACGGAGCTCGAGATAGAGCTTTTGCGCCATCTCCTCTCCCGTGCCGCCCAGATCGAGCGCATGAAATCCCCGCGCGGCAAGCGCTTCCGCCAGACCGCTTCCGCACAGAAAACAGGGCGCGCCGCCCGCCGCCTGCTCCCGCAGATAACACGCTTCCGCTTCGCCGAGCGATTCCTCCGTATAATAGGCGGTTTTGCAACGGGGGGCGTAGTGCTTATACGCCATACCCGGACTTTTGGGTTTTTCGCCCGCCTTCTTCACGTATACGCCGCACTCCCCCGCGACGGAAGCGATCTGCTCCCGCGTGACGAGCCCTGCGCGCAGGATCACGGGAATCTCCCCCGTGCAGTCGAGCACGGTGCTCTCGATTCCCCCCGCGCATGCGCCGCCGTCCAGAATCAGCGGAATCTCCCCCGCGAAATCGTCGTACACGTGCTCCGCCGTGACGGGCGAAACGTGCTTGGAGCGGTTCGCGCTGGGCGCGGCAACCGGAAGATTCACCGCCCGCAAAAACGCCTGCGCCGTCGGCGAGGACGGCACGCGGATCGCGAGCGTGTTCAGCCCGCAGGACACGAGCGGACTCACCTTGCCCGTGGAAGGGTATACCATGGTCAGCGGACCGGGGAGAAAGGCGCGCCGCAACTTTCCGGCATAAGACGGCTCCCGATCGATCAGGGGCGAAATGTCGTAATCCGCGTGCACGTGCGCGATCAACGGATTGTCGGCGGGTCTGCCCTTTAACGAGAAGATTCGGCGCACGGCGTCGTCCTTTCCCGCGTCGGCGCCCAGCCCGTACACCGTTTCGGTATGAAAGGCGACGGCTTCCCCCTTGAAAATCAATTCTTTTGCATAAGCGAGCGAACGGGCGTCCGCGCGCGCAATCTGCGTGATCATTCTTCGGGAATCCCCGTGTCGAAGGGCTCGGGGAACACGTCCGCGCCCGCGGGCATCTCCTCCCAGGGAGGCGGCGCCGCGGAATAGTCGGGTTCTTCGTCGGGGCGGTTCTGATCGTCCACGTCCACGAACTTGGTGCACTCGCCGAGGAAGCGGAGCTGAACTCTGCCAAGCGAGCCGTTGCGGTGCTTGGCGATGATGATCTCCGCCGCGCCCTTGACGACGCTCCCCTTCGCGAGCTCTTCCGACGTGGCGGTCACGTCCGGACGGTTGATGAAAAGAACGATGTCCGCGTCCTGCTCGATGGCACCCGATTCGCGCAAGTCGGAAAGCTGCGGCTCCTTGGTCTGGATCCGGCGCAGCTGCGAAAGCGCGATCACGGGAATATCGAGCTCCTTCGCCATGAGCTTTAAATCGCGGGTGATGGAAGCGATCTCCTGCTGGCGGTTTTCGCTGTTCGCGTACTTCCCGCCCCCGCTCATCAGCTGGATATAGTCGATCATGACGAGGTCGAGCCCGCCCGTCTGCGCGGCGAGGCGGCGGCACTTCGAAAGAATTTCCGCGGGCGTCACGCGGGAGGAATCGTCGATATACAACTTCGACTTCTGCAATTTATCGCTTGCGAGCATCAAGTTTTTCCATTCTTTTTGCGCAAGCTTTCCCGAAAGCGCCTTTTCCATGCTCACGCTCGCGTGCGCGCAAAGCAGACGCTGTACGAGCTGCACGCGCGGCATTTCGAGGGAGAACACGGCGGCGGTCTTGCCCTTGTTCAGGCAGACGTTTTCGACGATGTTCATGGAGAGCGACGTTTTTCCCATACCGGGACGCGCCGCAACGACGATCAGGTCGGATTTCTGCAATCCGTTGGTGATGCGGTCGAAGTGCTTAAATCCCGTTTCCAGACCGCGGAAAGCGTTGGGATCGGACTGAATCTCTTCGAACTTGCCGATTACCTGCTGAATGACGACGCCGTCCGCAAGCCCCGCAAGCGCGGAGCTGTCCTCCTGCTTGGAGATGTCGTACACCTCTTTCTCGGCGAACGCGATCGCTTCCCGCTCTTCGGGACCCTTCATGCTGTTTTCGATGATGTCCTTGGCGGCGCGGATCAGCGAACGGTTGACCGCGTCGCGGCGGACGATCTCGAAATACTGTTTGTAATTCGCCGCCGACGGGGTGAGCTCGGCGAGCTCGGTGATATGCAGAAGCCCGCCCGCCTGTTCCAGCGTGCCGTTTCGTTCCAGACGGTCGGTCAGGGTAACGACGTCCACGGGCTTGCGCTCGCCGTACACCTCTTTCATGGCGGCGAGAATCACGCGGTGGGATTCCTGATAAAATTCGTCCTCTTTCAGCGACTCCAGAAGCTCGGACTGAATGGCGGCGTCTATGAGAATACACCCCAGAAGCGCGGCTTCCGCGTCGAGATTGTGCGGCATTTGATTGACTGCCATAGTAGTTTCCTTGATTGAATAGTATAGATTACAGCTTGCAGAACTCGTTCAGCGTGTTCTCGAATTCCCGCATGGCGGAAAGGAAAGTTTCCTTCTTCGTGAGGTCGGCGCCCGCGATTTTCAACAGCGACACGGGATCGGTCGAGCACCCGCCCGAAAGGAATTTGAAATAGTTGCGCACGGCGGGTTCCCCTTCGTTTAAAATCTTGTTCGCAATGCAGATTGCCGAAGTGATGCCCGTCGCGTATTTATACACGTAGAACGAACGGTAGAAGTGCGGAATGCGCGCCCATTCGATTTCGATGTCCTGATCGTGCGTGACCGCGCTCCCGTAATATTTCCGATTGAGTCCGTAGTACAGCTCGGACAGATTGTCTTTGTTGAGGGGTTCTCCCGCTTCCGCCATGGCGTGCGCGCGCTCCTCGAATTCCGCGAACTGCGTCTGACGGAAGAGAGTCGTGCGGATCATGTCCATAAAGTAATTCAGAAGATACTTGCGGAGCTTTTTGTCCTCCGTCGTCTTTAACAGATATTTCAGGAGCAGGACTTCGTTGACCGTGCTTGCGACCTCCGCCACGAAGATCGTGTATTCCGACTTCGCGTACGGCTGATTCTTGTTCGAAAAATAGGAATGCAGGGAATGCCCCATTTCGTGCGCGATGGTAAAGACCTCGTTCGTCGTCTTCTGATAATTCAGCAAGACGTACGGGTGACTGCCGTAAACGCAGATGGAGTACGCGCCGCAACGCTTGCCCTCCGTTTCGCACACGTCGATCCAGCGTTCGTCCTTTCCCCGCTTCAGAAGCGCGACGTATTCCTCGCCGAGCGGCGCAAGCCCCTTTAAAACGAGGTCGTACGCTTCGTCGAATTCGAGCTTCAGATCGGCGTTTTCGACAAGGGGCACGTGCAGATCGTACATGTGCATCTCTTTCAGTCCGAGCTCTTTTTTGCGCATTTCCATATAGCGGTGCATGACGGGCGCGGATTCGTTTACGCATTGCACGAGGTTGTCGTATACGCTCCGCTCCACGTCCTCTTCGAAGAGCGCTTTGGCGAGGCAGGAGTCGTACCCGCGCACGTTTTTGTAGAAAATATCCTTTTTCACGTTGCCGAAGTAGGTCGTCGCCAGCGTGTTGATGATTTTGCGGTAAGCGGAATAGTAAAGCCCGAACGCTTCGGCGCGCTTCTCCCGATCGTTCCCGAACAAAATGACGGAATACAGACCGTGCGAGAGCGGAACCTTTTTTCCCTCGTACTCGATTTCGGGCAAGTTGAGTTCGGCGTTGTCGAGCATCTCGAACACGTCGTTGGAGCAGGAGAGCGGTTCGCCCGTCTGCGCCAGAATCCGCTCCTCTTTTTCGGACAGGATATATTTCTTCTCCGCGATCATGCGGGAGAGGATATAATCGTAAGCTTTCAGCCTCGGATCCCCGGCAAGCTTTTTCAGCTCCGCTTCGGGAAGGGAGGAAATCTCGGGCGTGGCGAAGGCGGTTTCCGCGCCCAGCCGCGTGAGCAGATTCATGATCTTCGCGGAATAGGAATTGTACTTCGTATCGCGCACGTCTTCGTCCCGCTTCAAAAACGCATAGAGGTATACGCGGAGCGCCTCCACCTCGAACGCCTCTTCCGCCGTATAATAGGCGAGAATGTTCTCCGCATTGTTCAGCGTGCCGCGGTACTTGGAAAAGTCGATCTTCTTTTCAAGCGCGGAAAACGCCTTCTCCCACTCCTCGTCGCTTCCGAACAAATCTTCCGTTTTCCATTTGAACTGTTCTTTTACTTCCTTTCTTTCCATAAATATCTCCTTATGCCGCCGATATCCGTTTAATTTTTAAAGCTGTGAATGGGCGCGGGAATCAGCCCGCCGCGGCGGATGAACTTGCCCGAATCGCCGCCGTGAACGGGCATGACGGGCGCTCTGCCCAAAAGTCCGCCGAAGCTGACTTCGTCGCCCACCTTTTTGCCCGGCGCGGGAATCACGCGCACCGCCGTCGTCTTATTGTTGATCATGCCGATCGCCGCTTCGTCCGCGATCATGGCGGAAATCGTCGTATCGGGCGTGTCGCCGGGAATGGCGATCATGTCCAGACCCACGGAGCAAACGCAGGTCATGGCTTCGAGCTTATCGAGGGTGATTTTGCCCGCCGTCGCCGATTCGATCATGCCGATATCTTCGGACACGGGAATGAACGCGCCCGACAGTCCGCCCACCTGCGAAGACGCCATCACGCCGCCTTTTTTCACCGCGTCGTTAAGCATGGCGAGCGCGGCGGTCGTGCCGTGACAGCCGACGACCTCGAGCCCGAGCTCCTGCAAAATATGCGCCACCGAATCCCCGCGGGCGGGCGTGGGCGCGAGCGAAAGATCGACGATCCCGAACCGCGTATTCAAGCGGGAAGCCGCCTCTTTGGCGATCAGCTGACCCGCGCGCGTGATCTTGAACGCCGTGCGCTTGATGATCTCCGCCGCCTCGGTGAGATTGGCTTCGGGCGCGAACTTCAACGCGTGCTGTACGACGCCCGGTCCGGAAACGCCCACGTTGATCACCGTGTCCGCCTCGCCCACGCCGTGGAACGCGCCCGCCATAAACGGGTTATCCTCCACCGCGTTGCAGAACACGACGAGCTTGGCGCAACCGAGTCCGTCTTTCTCCCCGGTCAGCTCCGCCGCCCGTTTGATAATTCCGCCCATTTCGGCGACGGCGTCCATATTGATCCCCGAACGGGAGGAACCCACGTTGACCGAGGAACAGAGCCGCTCCGTTTGCGCGAGCACTTCGGGAATGGTCTTTAAAAATATTTCCTCGTAATCCGCCGTGCCCTTGTGGACAAGCGCCGAGTAGCCGCCCAGAAAGTCGATTCCGAGCTCCCCCGCGGCTCTGTCGAGCGCCTTGCCGACGAGCGCGCTCTTTTCGGGGAACGCCGCCGTGATCAGCGAAACGGGGGTGACGGAGACCCGCTTGTTGACGATGGGAATTCCGTACTCGCGGGAGAGTCCGTCCGCCGTTTTTACAAGATTTTGCGCCTTTTTCATGACGCGGTCGTAAACCGCGTCCGCCGTTTCTTTTCCGCTTCCGCGGATGCAGGACAAAAGAGAGATCCCCATGGTAACCGTCCGGATATCGAGGTGCTCTTTTTCGACCATTTCTATCGTTTCCAATACGTCCGTATGATTAAACATTGCTTTCCTTTTCGATTCGTTATACGTTGTGCATGGCGTCGAAAATCGCGGCGTGCTGTAAGCGCACCGTCATGCCGATCTCCTTGCCCTTTGCTTCGAGTTCCTCGGCAAGCGCCGAAAATTCGATCTTGCTCTCCGAGGTATCCACCATCATGATCATGGCGAACTGATCGCCCAGAATCGTCTGCGAGATATCCTCGATATTCACGTTCCGCTCGAACAGAAAATTACTCACTTTGGCGACGACGCCTCTTCTGTCCGAACCTGTTACCGTTACCACTGCACGCATTCTTTCTATCTCCTTCAAATTGCTTATCTGATTGTATCTATTATTTCCGCGAGGAGGGTTGCCCTCCGCTGCGGGACCCAATTTGCCGTATGCTTACGGCTTACCGACTTGGGATAGAACGGTTTCACGCTCCTGCAACCAAATCGAAGCATAAGGGTTACAAGCTCACGGAATTTCTTTTTGCAGAAAAGAAATTCGTGAACCTATAAGAGTTCGTATTCTATCAGCAAATTGCCCTGCGAAACGAGTCTCGCCGTCTTTCCCTCTTCGAACGCGGGAAAATCCTTCTCCCCGTCCACGTAAATCTGGCGGGTCATCGTTTCATCGCGCTTGATGTTCTTGACCGAAAAAGTCGCCACGTTCACGTCCACGCCGTCCCGCGTCGTCCAGTCATCGATGCCCTCGAAAGGCAATACCGAATATTCCTTCAAGCCCACCGAAATGAATTTGAGCATTTTGCAATAGGCGTTGCACCGCTTAAAGCAGATTCCCATATACGGAAAAGAAAACGCGATATACAGCCCCACGAGCACACAGGAAACGACGGTTACCCAGGTCGCGTTCGGATCGTTGTAGGGCAACATAATATAATAAGTCACGAAACCCGCCAACGCGAGAAACACCGCGCCCGTCATGGCAA
>JAETTR010000058.1 GCA_021768985.1 Bacillota bacterium | reverse complement strand
AGCCCCTGCAAATCGTTGAGATAAATATAATCGCGCAACGTTTTCAATCGGTCGAGCGTGCGTTCCACGACCCGCTCGCGGTCCTCTTTCCCCTGCGCGGCGGGGTGAAACACGCAACGTTTTCCGCCCATCAGCTTTAACGCCTTGCCGCTGTCGAGCACGTAACCGTATGACTTTGCCGCCATCTCGTCGTCGGGGTTGCCGAAGTTGATAAAGTACGGCGCGTGCACGGAGATCTCCACGCCCTCCTCCGCAAACGCTTCGCCGATCGAGACCGCCTTTCCCTCCGTCATGCGGACGCCCCGCCCGAAGGAATATTCGAAGCAGTCGAGTCCGCGCGATTTCACGAACTTTGCCGACTGCTCGGTGTGGTCGTACCCTTCCGCATAAAAACTTTCGCAATTTCCGCTCGGTCCGAATTGAATCATACCCGTTCCAAATCCTTTTTTAACTGTTCTTTGAGTTCTTCCTTCGAAGAAAATTTTACGATCGGGCGCAAAAACTTTACGGGATAAATCCGCACCGTTTCGCCGTATAAATCGCCCGAAAAGCCTTTCAAATGCGCTTCCGCTTTCCGCTCCGCCACGCCGAACGTGGGGCGCGCGCCGAAGTTCACGATCGCGGGGAACGTTCCCGCCGGCGTTTCGGCGTAGCCGCCGTACACCCCGTCTTTCAGCGAAAACTTCTCCTTGGGCACCGTAACGTTCAGCGTGGGAAATCCGTAAGTCCGCCCCACCTGCCGCCCGTGCTCCACTTCGCCCTGCAAAAAATACCCGCCGCAGAGCAGCTCGTTCGCCGCCGCGATCTCCCCCTCCGCAAGCAAACGCTTCACTTCGGAAACGGCGATCTTTCTCCCCGCCGAACGCGCCAACGGCAATACGGTAACGGGGCAGGGCGCAAGCTCTTTCAACAGCGCGGGATCGCCGCAAGCGTCCTTGCCGAAGCGGAAATCTTCACCGCAGAACGCGGCGCGCGCGTCGATCCGCGAAAAAAGATTCCGAACGAATTCTTCCGCGGAGGTGTTCCGGAATTCCTCGGTAAAGAGAAATTCCGCGACAAACGCAAACCCCGCCCGTTCGAGAATCAGCTCCCGTTCGGGAAAGGTAAACACGTTCCCGCCCGCCTTATTGCCCAGAATCAGCGTGGCGCCGACGGGCAGTCCCGTCCGCTTCGCCCGCTCGTAGAGCGCGGCGTGCCCCGCGTGCAGACCGTCGAACCCGCCGAGAAGCAGGGCGCAGGGCGCGGAGTAGCGTTCCTCCGCTTTCAGCACTTTCAACACAGTTTTTTCTCCGCGCGGGCAAAGCCGTTTTGCACGACCGCGAGCCCGTAAAAATTTCCGTCGGAATACAGCTTGTACCGCCCGTCCGCCGCATCGCAGGGAACGGTTACGCCGTTGAAAATGCGCGGGTCGGCTTCCCCGAGCACGGGAAAGGGCAACACGCTCTCGGTGGGAATCAGATATTCCCCCACGTTTTCCCGCGTGAGTTTCCCGAGCGGAACGGCGGTTTCTTCGGTGAAAATCCCGCTCGCGTTGCGGACGAGCGAGGACATATATCCGTTCGTTCCGAGGGCGGCGGCAAGATCGCGCGCGAGCGCGCGGATATACGTGCCCCCGCCGCAGGTAACCGAAAATTCGAATTCGTCGGGCGCGGTCCGCCCGATCAGGCGAATTTCCTCCACCCGCACTTTTTTTGCGGGAAGCGAAAATTCCTTGCCCGCGCGGGCGAGCTCGTACCCCCGCTTTCCGTTTACGCTTTTTGCGCTGTAACGGGGAGGTATCTGTTCGATCTCCCCCGTCAAAAGCGGCAACGCGCCGATGATCTCTTCCTCCGCGGGGATTCTCCCGCCTGCGGTCAGTTCGCCCTCCCGATCGAGCGTATCCGTCGTCGCGCCGAATCGGAACCGCGCGGTGTACCGCTTGATTTTATCCGAAAAATAATCGAAGAGGCGGGTTGCATTCCCCACGCCTACGGGGAGCACCCCCGAAGCGAGCGGATCGAGCGTACCCATGTGCCCGCTCGGGGTACGGCAAAGCCATTTTACCCGATTGGTCACGAACGCCGAGGAAACCCCCTCTTCTTTAAAAATATTCAAAAATCCGGTCATAAATTTCCCGCCTGCGCTACGGCGTAAGAGATGCGGTCGAACGCCTCCTCCGCAGAGCCGAAGAGCATACAGCCGGAGGCGAGAACGTGTCCGCCGCCCCCGAAGGTGCGCGCCACTTCGTTCACGTTGATCCTGCCCTTCGAACGAAAGGAAGCCTTGTACTGCCCTTCCCGCACTTCCATCAGACAAACGCTCACTTCCACGGGCTCGATGGTCAGACCGAAATCCACGATCCCCTCCGTCGCGTCCTGTTTTAAGCCGTGTTTCTTTAAATCGTCTTGCGTCACGAGCGCGATTGCGAGCGCGTCGTTCAATAAAAATCGGAGCGAAGAGATCGTTTCCGCATACAGCGCGGCGCGCGCCTTGCTCTGGCGGCGGAACGTTTCGTAGGTGATCCGGTTGACATCGGCGCCGCAATCGGCGCAGAGCCCCGCCTCGCGGAAGGTATCCCCGTTTACGTCGTTGTGCGTAAACCCGCCCGAATCGGTCACCATGCCCGTCAGGAGCGCGTTTGCGATCCGTTCGTCCGCTTTCACGCCGAGCGCGCGCACGAGCTCGGCGACGTTCTCGCAGTTGCTCGCGCGATCCCGCACGAAGTTATACCGACAATAGCGGGTGTTCGCCACGTGGTGGTCGACGTTCACCGTAATTTTGCCCTTGCCCGCGCCCTTCAAAAAGGTTTTCTGCAGTTCGCCGAGCCGCGTTTCATCGCTCGTATCCACGCAGATATAGCCCTCCGCGTCGATCGTGGGCTCGCGCAGAATTTGCTCCGTACCCTCCAGAAACCGCAGCTTTTCGGGCACCTCGCCCTCGTTTAAGAGCTGATTCCGAATCCCGAGCAGATCGAGCGCGCGGGAGAGCGCCACGCCGCAGCCGAGCGTATCGCCGTCGGGGCGGACGTGCGTAAATATCAGCGCGCTCTTTAATTTTCGGATCACCCCCGCGATTTCCGCTATCGTGTTCACTCTTTCTTATCCTCGTGCAGCTTTGCAAATATATCGTCCATCCTCTGCCCGTACTCCATGCTTGAATCCTCGAAAAAGGTGAGCGCGGGCACGGTGCGCGTCCGCATGACGCGCGCGAGCTCCTTGCGGATGAACCCCGCGTTCTCGCGAATGCACGCCAACGTTTCCACCTTTTGCTCGGGCGTGACGGCGTACACGCTCACGTAAATTTTCGCCGTTTTCAGATCGGGCGCGACGTGCGCTTCCGTCACGCTCACGAGCCCTTTCAGATTCGGTTCCTTGTTTTTGAGCGCGCCCGACAGAATCGCCGAAATCTCTTTCCTGTATTCGCTGCCTAATCTGTCCGTGCGGTTCATGCCTGTTTGATCTCCTCAATGAGATAGCACTCGATAAAGTCGCCCACCTTGATTTCGTTGAAGTTCTCGATCGCGCAACCGCATTCGAGTCCGGCGACGACTTCCTTCACGTCGTCTTTATAATGCTTTAACTGTTTTACGTTGTTTTCCACGATCATCACGTCGTCGCGGTAAATACGTAGTTTTCCGCCGCGCACGAGCTTGCCTTCGGTTACGAGGCAACCCGCGACCAGACCGACGCCCGTGATATTGAAGGTCTGGCGCACTTCCGCCTTGCCCATATAAATCTCCTGATACTTGGGCGAAAGCATACCCTTGAGCGCCGCTTCCATATCGTCGAGCAGCTCGTAGATGATGCGGTAGGAGCGCACGTCCACCTTACTGCGCTCGGCGAGCGTCTTTGCCTTGGCGTCGGGGCGGACGTTGAAGCCCACCACGATCGCGTTCGCGGAATCGGCGAGCATGATGTCGTTCTCGCTGATCGCGCCCGCGCCCGCGTGAATCACCTTCACGCGCACCTCTTCGTTGGAGAGCTTTTCGAGCGCGCCGCGCACCGCCTCCACCGAGCCCTGCACGTCGCCCTTGACGATGACGTTGAGTTCCTTCATGTTCCCTTCGGCGACCTGCTTGAACACGTCGTCGAGCGTGACCTTCTGCGTTTCCTTGATCATGGACTCGCGCTGCAACACCTTGCGCTCGTCCTGCACCTTCTTCATCAGGCTCTGCTCCACCGCGAAGATCGCGTCGCCCGCATTGGGCACTTCTTCGAGCCCGAGCACCGAAACGGCGGTGGAAGGTCCCGCTTCCTTTACGGTCTTGCCCTTGTCGTCGATCATGGCGCGGACCTTGCCCGTCGTCATGCCCGAAATCAGGAAGTCGCCCGTATGCAACGTACCGTTCTGTACGAGCACGCTCGCCACGGGGCCCTTGCCCTTGTCGAGCTTGGCTTCGATCACGACGCCCTTCGCCTTGCGGTCGGGATTGGCGGTGAGCTCCTGCATTTCGGCAACCAGCCAGATATTTTCGAGGAGCGCGTCCACGCCCTCGCCCGTCTTTGCGGAAATGGGCACCACGATGACATCGCCGCCCCATTCCTCGGGCACGAGGTCGTAATTCATGAGCCCCTGTTTGACCTTGTCGGGATTCACGTGCGGCTTATCCATCTTATTCATGGCGACGATAATCGGCACGTTCGCCGCCTTCGCGTGGTCGATCGCCTCCACCGTCTGGGGCATGATGCCGTCGTCCGCCGCCACGACGAGCACGACGATATCCGTCACCTTCGCGCCGCGCGCCCGCATCGCGGTGAACGCCGCGTGTCCGGGGGTGTCGATAAAGGTGATGTTCTTGCCGTCGCCGAGCGTCACGGTATATGCGCCGATGCTCTGGGTAATGCCGCCCGCTTCGCCGTCGGTTACGTTAGTTGAGCGAATTTTATCGAGCAGGGAAGTCTTGCCGTGGTCTACGTGCCCCATGACGGTCACGACGGGCGCGCGCGCCACGAGCGTTTCGTCCGCTTCCGCGCCGTGCTCTTCGAAAAGCGCTTCCTCCGCCGTCTTGTCGGGCTTGTATTCGAGATCGATCCCGAGCTCGAGCGCGATGAACGCCGCGTTGTCGTAATCCACCGATTCGTTCACCGTCTTCATGATGCCCTCTTTGAAGAGCCGTTTGGTGATCTCCACCGCCGAAATGCCGAGTTTTTCGGAGAGCACTTTGATGGGAATCTCCTTGCTCGTGACGACGGCGTGTTCGATCTTGATCGTCTGCGTTTCCTTTCTGCCGCCCTTCTTGCCGAAGCGCGCCTTGCGGTACCCGCTCTTCTCCTCGTCAAAGTCGCCGATGCTCGCGCCCTGTTGGCGGACGAGCGCCCGTTTGTTGACGGGGCGGCGCTCCACGTAAGTTTTGTCGTATTTCTTCGCGGGCTCCCTGCGCTGAACGGGCGCGGGCGGCGGCGCGATCGGACGAAGGGGCGCGCCCGCGGGTCTTGCGCCCATCGGACGGCCTGCCGCGCCCTGCGGACGGTTCCCGAACGCGGGGCGCGTTCCGTTCGCGTTGTATGCGGGACGGGCGCCGTTCGCACCGTTGTAAGGAGGTCTTGCTCCGTTGTTATAGGAAGGACGCGCGCCGCTCTGATTGTTATAAGTCGGGCGTGCGCCGTTCGCGCCGTTGTAGGGAGGACGCGCGCCCGCGGGTCTCGCGTCGGGGCGGAACGTGGCGCGGGGCGGCTGTTGCGCGCCGCTTGCGGGGCGGTTCGCCTGCGCGGGCGTATACTGCTGCCGTACAGGCTCCGCGGGAGCTTGCGCCGCAGGCGCGGGCGCGGGTTTGCGCGCTTCCGCCTGTTCGCGTTCTTTTTTCGCGTTCTCTTCTGCAATTCTCGCGCGTTCGACCTCTTCCGCTCTCTCGATTTCCGCCTGCTTCGCGCGCTCGGCTTCCTCGGCGGCGCGCTTTGCTTCTTCCCTGATCCGCGCTTCCTCCGCGGCTCTTCTCGCCTCTTCCTCGGCGCGCGCCGCCTGCGCGGCGCTCTCCATTTCGCCCAGCTTCTTCATCAGTTCCGAAAGCCTTCTCTCGTTCGCCGAAATGGATTTTTGCAGGGCGCCCGTTCCCGCGTCCGTCAAAAGCGCGCCTAATTTTTCGATGTTCTCGTAAGCCATAGCTCCTCCTCTACTCTGCCTCCCGCTCCGATGTCTTGCGTATCGCCGAAGCGAGGTTCTCCTCCCGCACTGCCGCGAGTTTGCAATATGCCTTGCCCGTGACCGATTCCAGATCCCCCGTCCACAGAACGGGGCAACCGAACCGCCGCGCAAGCTTTGCGATCTCTTTTTTCGTATTCTCCGAAGCCGATTCGTCCGCCACGAGCAGGTAGACCCCGCTCTTGCAGACGGATACGGCGTTCACGCCGAGCGCGAGCTTCCCCGCGCGGCGCGCCAATCCCAGATAAGCCGCGATCTTATTTTCCGCCAAGGAACTCCTCCTCGATGCGCGCGTATATCTCCGCGCTCACGTCTGCGGAAAAAGTCTTGTGCAACAGCTTGTATTTGACGAGTCTTTGCACGCAAGCCTTGTCGTTGCAGATATACGCGCCCCGTCCGGGCAGCTTACCCGAAAAATCCAAGCGGATTTCTCCGTCCGCGTTTTTGACGATGCGGAGCATCTCCTTTTTCGGCTTTTCCGTGCGGCACGCGATACAGGTGCGCACGGGGATTTTTTTCTCTTTGGGCATTTACTCCTCCAAAGGCTCTTCCGCGGGAACCGCCGCCTCGGAAGCGATCTCCTCTTCCGCGGGCGCGGGTTCTTCCTGCTCCCCTTCGAGATTCAGCTTCGCCGCCGCGGATTCGCTCTTGACATCGATCTTCCAGCCCGTGAGCCGCGCCGCAAGGCGGGCGTTCTGCCCGTCTCTGCCGATGGCGAGGGAGAGCTTGTCGTCGGGCACGACCGCCACGGCGGACTTGTCGCCGATCTGGGTGACCGAAACGTCGGTCGCGGGCGAGAGCGCCTTCGCTATAAATTCGAGCGGTTTCTCGCTCCAGAGAATTATATCGATCTTCGCCCCGCCGAGCTGGGCGACGACCGCGTTGACACGCGCGCCCTTATTCCCCA
>JAETTR010000057.1 GCA_021768985.1 Bacillota bacterium | reverse complement strand
CTGCGCGTTGTAGGTATGCGTGATATTCGTCGCGCCGCAGGCAACCGCCCGCGCGATATCCGCGTGCTTCGCGCCCGTATGCCCGATCGACGCAGTCACGCCCATTTTCGTCAAATGCGTCACGAATTCTTCGCCGCCCGCTTCTTCGGGCGCAAGCGTCACGATTTTAATGCTCCCGCCGCTCGCCGCGAAGTACTCGTCGAACGTTTCCGGATCGGGCGCTGCAACGTATTCGAGGGGTTGCGCGCCCTTGTGCGCCGCCGCAATGAAGGGTCCTTCGAGATGCACGCCCAACAGCCGCGCGCCCGTTTCGGGCGGGTCTGCGCGGTACTCCTTCACTGCGCGGAGCGCCGCCGTAATATTCTTCTTGCTCTGGGTCATCGTCGTCGCCAGAAAGCCCGTCGTGCCCTCCCGCGCAACGCAGTCCGCAATCGTTCCGAGCGCCTCCCGCGTGCCGTCCATAGCGTCCGCGCCGCCTGCGCCGTGAATGTGCTCGTCGATAAAGCCCGGAAGCACGACCGCGTCATCGGGCAGCGCGATCACCTCCGCGCCCGCAACGCTGCCGCCGATCCGTTCGATCTTATCGCCGAACAGCAAATTGGTTTTCACAAGCCCTTTCCCCTCTACGTAAACGAGGGCGTTTTCAAACGCTTTCATGTCCGTCTCCTTATAATCGGGAAGCCGCCGCTTCGTCGCAGATCAGCACGCAATCGGGATGAAGCTGCAACACGCTCGCGGGCACCCGTTCGGTCACTTCCCCTTTCACGAGCCCGTAAACCGCGTTCGCCTTGTTCGCGCCGTTGGCGAGAATGACGATCTTTTTCGACTGCATGATATTCTTCAAACCCATGGTAAACGCGGCACGCGGCACCTCGTCGATGCTGTCGAACAGACGGGAGTTATCCTTGATCGTGCTCTCGGCAAGCCGTACGGTATGGGTCGTCGACCCGAACGGCGTACCCGGTTCGTTGAACGCAATGTGCCCGTTCGAACCGATCCCGAGGATCTGGATATCCCGCGGCATTTCTTCGAGCAGTGCGTTATAGCGCGCGCATTCCGCGTCCGCGTCCTTTGCCGCGCCGTTTTCGATGTTCGTATTCTTCTCCTGAATATCGAGCTGATCGAACAGATTTTTCCGCATGAAACAGGCGTAGCTCTGCGGATGCGTTCCCTCCAATCCCGCGTACTCGTCGAGATTGACGGTGCGGATATTTTTGTAGCTCGTACCGTTTTCCCGATGATCGCGCACCATGTTCCGATACAGCCCGATGGGTGTGGAACCGGTCGCAAGCCCGAGCACCGCGTTCGGATTCGATTTTACCGTTTCGAGCATGATTCCGAACGCCTTCTCGCTCATGTCATCGTAATCTTTCGCTATGATCACTTTCATAAAAACGACCCTCTTTCTCCGTTAAATTACGTCGGCGGGAAGCGACGCCGCCGCAATGCTCTGTCCCAACCGACGGTTGGATTCGTCGGGCAGAGAGATATCCAAATCCTTCATGGCGGGGAATTCCGCCGCCAACACCTTTTTACAGGTATCGAGCACGATATTACCGCCCTTGCCGCCCATCACGCGACCGAGAAGCAACACGTGCTTCATGTCGTAAAATTTGGCGTAATACGGCAGCGTGTAGGCGAGATACACGCCGATGTCCTCGTAAATCTGTCCGGCAAGCGGATCGTCCCGTTCCACGAGCGCCTGCACGACTTTCAACTTCTGCGCGGGCGTCAGCCCCGCTTCGAACACGAACCCGCCCGCTTCGGCGAGCTTGATCACCGCGTCCTGCGAAAAGTATTTGCACCCCACGCCCACGTCGCCGCTCCATTCGTCCGTCATGGCGTTTTCGTTGAAATCGACGGGCACGAACGCGAGCTCGGAGAGCCAGCCGTTGATGCCGCCGTCCGCGTTGATATAACCGACCGCTTCGCTCGTGCCCATAGCGATGCCGAGCACGCGGGTATCGTTCAGATCGATGCTGCCCGCGAGCGCGGTCACGTCGCCGTCGTTCGCAACTTCGAGGGGCACGTTCCCCATCTCCTTCGCGATATTGATGTACATGTTTTTGACGTAATCGCCGTATTTCTTTTTATCCACCTTGATAAACAAAGACGCGACCATGATTTTGTTTTCCACGTAAACGCCCGCCGAGGAGACGCCGATGCAATCCACCCGCGGCATTTTGCTCGCCGCCGTCTGCATGGCGGTCAGAATCTCGCGGTAATGGTAAGCAGGATCCTCGGTTACCTTGGGATTCCAGACGACTTCTTCGCTGTACACCACTTCGCCGTCAATGACCGCGCTCACCTTGCGATCGCTTCCGCCCGCGTCGAATCCGATGCGGCAACCCTTTAAAAATCCGCCCACCTTTACGGACGCGTTCTTCTGCGCGGGAATCTCCCCCTCTTTCAGGGCGACCACCTCGAAGGGGCGCTCGTAAACGCCGCTCATAAAGTCCTCGTCGAAGGCGCGCGCGCCCGTCTTGGTATACGCTTCTTTCAGACGGTTGAACACGACGTTACTGCCCGCAACGCCGATTTTAAATCCGCCGCATACCCAGAGCACTGTCTTTACAAGGCGTTCGGCGATCCGGTAGTTATAGTCGTCGTCCACGCCGTCTTTCAGCGCGTCGTACGAATAGACGTAGTTATAGCCGCCGTTGCGCTCTACGACAAAGGTGATCTTCGCGCGGTTCTCCGGCTTTTCCTTCTTGACCCGCGCTTCGAAATCTTCGAGCGCGCGGATCATGGGATAAAAGTTTTTATCAAGTTTTGGCGAAATCATATCAATACTCCTTTCCGAACAATTCCGCTACTATTATAATCGATTAAATCTATCATTTCCATAGGTGTTTTTATTAAAAATCTATAATTTCCGATCATATCGGGACTCCAAAAACTATTAACGCCCGCAAGCTATGCGGGCGTTTCGTTTTTCAGTTCGGTTGCGCTACCGTTACGGGCTTTTTCTTTCTCTTTTTCCACGGCGCGGCGCAAATCAGCACGTACGCCCCGACGAGAACGGCGATCGCGCATACGAGCACGAGAAAGCAAGTCCATTCCGGCACCGCGTTGCCGAAGAAGAACAGTTTACAGTCGAACCCCTCGCGGATCCCGTCGGCAAACTCTCCCGAAAAGAGCGTGCCGATTTCGTCAGTCGCACCGCCCATCAGGTGTTCGTGCAACAGCGCGGTGCCGTAGGTGCCGGGCAGAAAGGAAAGCGTATCTGCAATCCCTTTGGCGAGCGAAGAGATGGGCATATACGCGCCGCACAAAAATCCGTACGCCGCCGAAACGATCACTTCGACCGCCGTGATTCCGCCCTGCGATTTTAAAAAGTAACAGACCACCGAAGAGAGCGCGGTTCCGAACAAAACCAACAGCAAGGTGTCGAGTATCGTGAACAGCACGTCCGCAAAGGAGAGATACCACCCGACGATCGCCAGATATACAAGCCCGACGGCAAGCGCAAGCAGACAGATGACCGCCGTGACGAGGGCGGTGGAGATATAGTACCCGAGCGCGAGCGTCGATTGCGGCACGGGCGACACCGCGAAATCGGAAAAGCGGTCGGTCACTTTGTCCTGCACCATGACCATATTCGCCGTAAACGCAATGGAAACGGCGCTGACTGCGAGAAGCGAAGAAATCAGCCAGCCGCCCGCGAAGCCTTCGACTAAGCGTTTGGGCACCTCCGCCCCCTCGGGCAAAATACCCGTTAAGCTATCGCGGTAGACGTCGCCCAGAAACGCGACGAACAAAAAGAACAGAATCAGCGGCGCAATCAGCGAAGAAAAGAACAACGCTTTGTCTTTGAAATACAATTTGCAGTTCCGCCGAATGAGATGAATCAATTTCATAATCTTATTCCCCCACGTCAACCTTCGATTTTTTTGCCCGTCACGTTCAGGAACACATCGTCCATTTTGCCCTTCGTGATCTCGTAATCGCGGAAGAGCGCGGGGTATTTCAGCACCAGCGCGGTCGCTTCGGCGGTGTCCTTCACTTCCACACGCAAGCCTTCGCCGACGCGCTCGGCGACGAGCCCCGCCGCCCGCAATTCCCCTTCGTCCGCGCCGTAAAACGTGATATAGTCGCCCGTGTATGCGTTCTTTAATTCCAAAGGCGTCGCGTTCGCGAGAATCTTCCCGCCGTCTAATATCACCACACGGTCGGCGTCCGACGCTTCCTCCATATAGTGGGTCGTCAGGAACACCGTCATCTCCCGCTCCGCGCGCAGTCGGTGCACGATTCCCCATACCGATTTACGGGTCTGCGGATCGAGCCCCGTCGTCGGTTCGTCCAGAATCAGAATCTCCGGTTCCTGCACGATCGCGCGGGCGATGTCCACTCTGCGGCGCTGTCCGCCCGAAAGCTTCCCGACGGGGCGGCGAAGCAGTTCTTTCAACTCGAACAGTTCCGTCAATTCGCCGAGCCGCTTCTGAAACGCCCCGCCCGTTATGCCGTACAGCGCGGCGCGGTAACGCAGATTATCCTCCACGGAAAGCGGCGCGTCGAGTACGCTGTTCTGGAACACCACGCCGAGACGGCGCTTGACTTCGTCGGCGTGCGAATCGAGCTCCATGCCCTCGATTTTCACCGAGCCGCCGTTCCGCGGCTGTCTGCCGCAGAGAATGGAAATCGTCGTACTCTTGCCCGCGCCGTTCACGCCCAGAAAAGCGAAGAATTCTCCCCGCCCGACGGTAAACGAGATATCGTCCACCGCCTTCACTTCGCCGTAATATTTTTTCAAATGCTCGATTTCGATCGCGTTCATCTTCCCTCTCCCGTCTATTTCTTTTTATCGATCGCGTCCGTGATACAATTTACGATCCCGCACAAAATTCCGCCGATGGGAAACACGACCCAGGCGGGGTGCCAGAAATCGCCGAGAAAGCCGCAGAGCAGGAACACCACCGTAGCCGTCATCATGATCGCGCCGCTGATCCCGCCCGCGAGCCGTTTGAGCGTGCTCTCCCGTTCGCCGTCCGCCCGCGCTTCCGAACGGGTTCCCGCCGCCGTATAACCTTCCCTGCGAATCCCCATCAGACACAGTCCGCCCACGCAGACGGAGAGCCCCGCAAAGAAAACCGTCGCCACGATACAGCCGATCAATTCGTCCTGTTTCGTATCCCCGTCCGCAAACAACGCAAACCCCAAAACCAGCATGACGACGAGCAGCATGACGCCCGAGATCAGCGCCGCCATGGCGAGCGGAAACCGCCGCAAAAACTTTTCCGCGTCCTCCGCGGGAACGCTTTGCCGTTCGGGGTTCGCCTTTTTAAAATTCTCGTTCGTGATTCCGCCGTACACGAAAAGGAACACCGAGCACGCCACGCACAGCAAAACGCTCGCCCCGCCGAAGACGTTCAGAAGATCGTTCCCGTACAGTTTGCCGAACCCGCATAAAAGCACGCAAACCGCAATCCCGAACAGAATGATTCCCACGCCGAACGCCATCATCAGCGAAAATCGGTCGATCCGCCGCTTCTCGTTTTTTCCGTCCTTCCGATCGGGAAGATCCGGCTCCGAAACCGTTCCGCGCAACAGCGTGTCGCAGCTCACGCCGAACCTTTCGCACAGCGCGATCAATTTATCCGTTTCGGGAAAAGCCTCTCCCGTCTCCCACTTGCTGATCGCCTGACGGGATACGCCCAACTCGTCGGCGAGCTGTTCCTGCGTGATTCCGTGTTTTTTCCTCAACGTTTGCAAATTCTCCGCAACCGACATTTCCTGTCCTCCGATATTTTTGCGTAAATTATATCAACGCACGGCGCAAAACGCCACCGCTTTACGGTTGCAACCGCAAAAAATTTGCGCAACCAGCGGTTGCATCGCCGTAAAATCCCGCTATCCGCCGCTTAAAACGCGCGTCCGCTTGGGCAAAGGCGGGCGTTCGGGGAAATAATAAGCGTACAGCGCGCAAAACTCCACGTGCAACCGCTCGGCAATCTCCTCGTCGGAAACCTCGCGCGCCATGCTCGCCTGCACCGCCAGCCCGTACGCATACATGGACATATGATCATGAAAGGCAGTCGCGCGTTCCTCTTCCATTCCGTATATGCGTTTCATTTCGGCGACAATGTCGGCGAAATAGGGCTCCTCCACGCGGGGAGGAGCGCCGTCGCGCGGGGAATTCAGAAATCGGAAGAGTCCCTTTTCCTCTCTGGCAAAGCGCACGTAGCCCATGCCGAACGCCTCGTAACGGTCGTCCGGATTGCAGTTCGCAAAATAGTTTTCGATTCTGCGGCGGTATTCCTCTTCCGCCTTTCCGCGCAACGCGGCAACGAGTTCCGCCATATTGCGGAATTGCGAATACACGGGCTGCGTGGAGCAGTTCAGCTCCGCGGCAACCCTGCGGGCGTTCAACGCCTCCGCGCCCTCTTTCCGCACGACTTCCGCCGCCGCTTTTAAAATTTTCTCCCGCGAAATCTTTTCTTTCGGCATTTGTTTTCCTATAAATAACAATTGTTATATAACGCTTGCTATTATAGCGGATATCTTATGCCTTGTCAAGAAAAAAGAACCGTTTGGAATCAAACGGTTCTTTCACAAATATAAATCGCATTTCAATCACTGCGCGTTGCAAAATCACACTTTTGCATAAGCGCACTCAATTTGGCGTATGCTTACGCCTTACTGACTTGAAATAGAACGGTGCACGCTCCTGTAACCAAATCGAAGCTTAACGGTTACAAGCTCACGGAATTTCTTTTTTTAAAAAGAAATTCCGTGAATATTTACTCTTCGCTTACTGCAAGCTCCGAAGCGATCACGTCGCGGTATGCGCCCGTAGACTGAATGGAAACGTTCTTATAGTCCTTCATGCCCGTACCTGCGGGAATGAGTTTACCGATAATGACGTTTTCCTTTAAGCCGATGAGCGGATCGCGCTTGGTGCAGATCGCGGCTTCGGTGAGCACGCGGCTCGTCTCCTGGAAGGACGCCGCCGACAGGAAGCTGTCCGTTGCGAGCGCGGCTTTTGTGATCCCGAGCAGAACGCGCTTTGCCGTTGCGGGAATTCCGCCCGCCTGAATCGTCTTTTCGTTCTGTTCCTCGAACGTGAACATATCGACGAGCTGACCGGGA
>JAETTR010000056.1 GCA_021768985.1 Bacillota bacterium | reverse complement strand
CGATATAAATTTTGCATAGGATATTTTATTCGCGCGGGGAACCTTTTTATGTGCCGCGGCATAGAATGGGAAAGTGAAACTTTCTTTTATTTCGGTGTACGGGCATTTTTACCGCGTGAAAAAGGGGCAGACTCTGGGTTCGGTTGCGGCGGCGTTCGGGGTGCCGCCCCGTCTGCTTGCGGAGCGAAACAGACTGACGGACGAAGTCCGCGAGGGGCAGATTCTTAAAATTCCCGAAGCGGGGCGCAATTTGTACCGCGTGCGGGGCGGGGAGAGCAAGACGCTTTTGTGCGGTTCGCCCGAAAATTTTTACGAGCGCAACGGCACGAACTGCTTTTACCCCTGTCAGGCGGTGTTTTTGTAGACGGCGTGTTTTTGTTGAATAGAATCGGGCGAGTTGGCACCAAAGTTTCTCCGCGGCGCATAGAATGGGGTATGAACCGATAAGGTTCTTTACACGGAGGTAACAAATGTCATTTTTTTCCAATTTCTCTTCGGATCATTGCCCCGGAACCATTTCGGGCAATCCGTTGAACGGTCTTTGCGAAAAGGTGTGTATTCAGGCGGAAAAAATCTTCGACGCGGGCATCATTCAGACGCGCCTCGAAAACTATACCGTCGGGCTCGAAAATCCCGTGCCCGCGAACCCTACATATCCGCTTACGTTCATCAGCGCGCGTTCGCTCTCGGCAGTGGGCGGCGTGAGCAATCTTTCTATCGAGCGTCAGGCAGACTGCAACAACGCGCGCGTACAGACGACGGTCACGATTCCCATCGAAATCGTGTACGTGGACGCCGCGGGCGTTGAAGGCAAGGCGACGAGCAGCATCGTTCTCAACGAGGACGTACTCATGTTCGTACCGCCCGCGTCCGTCATTCCCTTTACGGTAACGGCGGTGGCTTCCTGCGTTTCGCCCGAAGGAACGTTCGATTCGGCAAACGGCACCTTTGCGATCAGCGCGTGCGTCACCTGTATCTTAAAGGTGGCGATGCAGGTGGAACTCCTCGTGCCCAGCTACGGCTATTGCGCCATTCCGCCCGCACAGGAGTATTCGCAGGAGGTCTGCTCGGGATTCTTCGAGCTTCCGCTCTATCCGCAGGGAAAAGCCTGCTGCAAAAAGTAACTCAAAAACCACAATACGGAATCGGAAAAAGCCGTCGCGTGCGACGGCTTTTTGCTCGCAATTTTTTCCGCCGTCGGTATCTATAAATTTTTCCGCCGTCGGTATCTATAAATGAAAAAAACAAATTGACATTCTATTTTCGCTGTGATAAAATTTATTCGATACCTTCGCGAGGAGCCGTTTTTATGGAAACGCAAAAGCAAGAGCAAAGCCTGATAGAAGAACTGTTTACGGTTTTATCGGAGAACGAGGACCGCTCTTCCGAGCGCGGCAGCCGTCGGCGCGGGTTCCCCTTAAACGCTTCGGGAAGCGGGTATCAGTTAAAGAAGTTTATCGACGAAATTCCGGGCGGCTTTCTCATTTACGCCGCCGAGGGCGACGAGCGGATTTTGTATGCGAACAAGGCGTTGCTTCGCATCTTTCGCTGTAATACAATGGAGCAGTTTCGGGAGCACGTGGGGAATTCCTTTCGCGGTATCGTTCATCCGCAGGATCTCGATCGGGTGGAAAAAGCCATCTGGGAGCAGGTGCACGGCACGGACGACAACACCGACTACGTGGAGTACCGCGTGGTGGGCAAGGACGGCGTCACCCGCTGGGTGGAGGATTACGGACATTTCGTGCACAGCGAATCGATGGGCGACGTGTTCTACGTTTTCATAACGGACGCGACCGAAAAGGTCTGCCGCAGAATTGCCGAAAAAGCCGAGCTGATTCAGGAAAAACGCGAGAAAGAACACAAGTTAAAGACGCTGACCGAGGAATACGACAAGGAGCGCAAGCTCATCCGTCAGGAGCATTTACAACGGCTCGAGGTGATCGAAGGACTGAGCGTGAACTACGATTCCATTCTCTACGCCGACCTCGAAAACGATTCCGTTCTGCCGTACCGGTTGAGCGAGCGGCTCGAGCGGCAGTTCAAAAAGAAGCTGGAAGCTCGTTCGTACCGCTGGTTTATCAACGATTACGTCAAGCGTTGGGTGTATCCCGCGGACTGCGAGCTCGTCGTCGAGCGCATTTCTCCCGAATACATGTGCAAAAAGCTTGCGGAGGTTTCCACCTATTATCTGAACTACCGCACCCTGTTCAACGGCGAAACGCAGTACATTCAGCTCCGCTTCGTAAATGTGGGCGGCGGGGAAAAGGTCTCGCAGGTGGTCATCGGCTGTCGCAACGTGGACGTGGAGGTGTTGCAGGAGCACAAGCAAAAGCGCTTTCTCGAAGAGGCGCTGAAAGCGGCGAAGCTTGCCGATGTGGCGAAGAATACCTTCCTTTCGAATATGTCGCACGACATGCGCACCCCGCTGAACGCGCTGTTCGGTTACACGGGGCTTGCGCGGAAAAGCGCGGAGGATCCCCAAGCCGTGCGCGGGTATCTGGATAAAATCGATCGGGCGGGTCGGCAGATTCTTGAGCTCATTGAAAAGGTGCTCGAAATATCGTATACCGAATCGCAGGAATTCCGCATAGCGGAAACGGACTGCAATCTCGGGAACGTTTTGCGGGAAACGTATTCCGCCGCGTTGCCGCAGGCTGCGGAAAAATCGATCAGCTTTATCTTGGATAACGATTCTCTGCGCCACGAAAACGTGGTCTGCGACGGAGAGAAGCTCAAACAGCTGTTGTTGCACCTCGTGCACAACGCCGTGCAGTATACGAAGAACGGCGGCAGCGTGACGCTGTCCGTGACCGAGAACGAGAAACGCGACAACGGATTTTGCGATTACGAGTTCGCGGTGCGGGATACGGGAATCGGAATCAGAAAGGAGAATTTGCAACGGATATTCGAGCCGTTCGAGCGGGAGAGCAACACCACGTTCAGCGGCGAATACGGCACGGGGCTCGGGCTGACGATCGCGCGGCGGCTCGCCGAAACGATGGGCGGGGAGATTCGGGTCGAGAGCACCGTCGGCGAAGGCAGCGTGTTTACGGTAAAGGCGAGCTTCCTTGTGCGGAGCGGAGAAAAGGGAACCGCGGATCCCGCGCCCGAGGTAAGCTTTCAGAATAAAAAGGTGCTCATCGTAGAGGACAACGAGATCAATCTCGAGATCGAAACGGATATCCTGACCGATCTCGGCTTTCTTGTCGACACGGCGGAAAACGGCAGGATCGCCGTGGATAAGCTTTCGTCCGCCGCGCCCGGCGAGTATGCGTTCGTGATCATGGACATTCAAATGCCCGTTATGGACGGCAGGGCGGCGGCGCGCGCGATCCGCGCGTTACCCGATCCGCGGATCGCGCGCGTGCCGATTATCGCGCTGTCGGCGAACGCGTTCGAAAGCGACAAGCTCGCTTCGCTCGAGAGCGGCATGGACGCGCATCTGACCAAGCCGATCGATGTACCCTTACTGCTCGAAACGGTGCGGAAATTGTTAAAATGAAATTCACGCGCCCCGCGGCTGCGGGGCGTTTTTTCTCGGAATAAAACACTTGCCAAGCGCGGACGAAAGTGATATAATGCAAGCGAAAATCAAGTAAAACGTTCGGAGGAACTTATGTCGGAAAAGAGCAAAGGACAGTTGAAACAGGAAGAGCTTTCCTATAAGAAAAAGAACTATTTCGAAACCGCCTCGGATAAGGAGCGGAAGGAAATTTTCGATTACGCGGAGGGGTACAAGGCGTTCCTCGACGCCGCGAAGACGGAGCGCGAAGCGTGCGATTTTTCGGTCGCCGCCGCAAAGAAGGCGGGATTCACCGAATACCGCTTCGGTGATAAGTTAAAGGCGGGAGATAAAAAGTACTTCGTCAACCGCGGGAAAAGCGTCGTCGTATTCCGCGTGGGTACGAAAAATCCGGAAGAGGACGGATTCCGTCTGATCGCTTCGCATATCGACGCGCCCCGCGTGGACATCAAGCAGAACCCCCTGTACGAAGATTCGGGCATGTGCTTTTTAAAGACGCACTACTACGGCGGCATCAAAAAGTATCAGTGGACGGCGATCCCGCTCGCGCTGCACGGCGTCGTCGTGTTGAAGGACGGCAAAAAAGTGACGGTCAGCGTGGGTGAAAAACCCGGGGATCCCGTGTTCTACATCAACGATCTGCTTCCGCACCTCGGCGCGGACCAGATGAGCGGTACGGCGGGAAAGGTGATCGAGGGCGAACAGCTCAACGTGCTCGTGGGCGGGCTTCCTTACAACGACAAGGAAGTGAGTGATAAAATCAAGCTCAACGTGCTTTCCCTTCTCAACGAAACGTACGGCATGTGCGAAGAGGACTTCCTTTCGGCGGAGCTCTCGGCGGTACCCGCGTTTTCTGCGCGCGACGTCGGGTTCGACCGCGCGCTCATCGGCGCTTACGGGCACGACGACCGCGTGTGCGCCTATCCCGCGCTCACCGCGGTATTGGATCGGGAGAGCGAGCACACCGTTCTCGCCATGCTCGTCGATAAAGAGGAGATCGGGAGCGAGGGCACCACGGGAATGCAGTGCAAAGTCTACGAGGATCTGATGGAGGAGATTTCTCTGGCGCTCGGCGCAAACTTCCGCAAGGTGCGCGCGGCGAGCAAGTGCCTGTCCTCCGACGTAACGGCGGCGTACGATCCCAACTTCGCGGGCGTGTTCGAAAAGATGAATTCCGCAATGCTCTCCTGCGGCACCTGCATGAGCAAGTTCACGGGTTCGCGCGGAAAGAGCGGTTCGAACGACGCTTCGGCGGAGTTTGTAGGCGAAGTGCGCAAAATGTTCGCGGACGGCGGCGTGGTATGGCAGACGTCCGAGCTCGGCAAGGTGGACGCGGGCGGCGGCGGAACGGTTGCGAAGTTCCTCGCGAATCTGAATATCGACACCGTCGATCTCGGCGTGCCCGTCATCTCCATGCACGCGCCGTACGAGCTGATCTCCAAAGCCGACCTGTACAGCAACTATAAGGCGTTCCTTGCCTTCATGAAATGAGATTGCGCGCGGAAGCGTAAAAACAAATAAAAAAATCAAAAAACAGCAAAAAAGCCCCCTTCAAACGCTTGACGGGGGCTTGCAAATTTGATAAAATAACCTAGCCTGTGTCAACGGGATTGTTTCCGTATGCACAACGGCGTATCCGGGAAGAGGCGGGAAGTTACTGAAAAATCGAGGCGAGAAAGCCCCTCGGCAGATAATTTCCGCTGACAAATGTGGAGGCGCGACCTCTGCGACCAACCGAAGGCTTTTGCGGAAAACACCGTAAAAACGCGTGTTTTTTTGATTGGGGTCTTCGATACGCACGGGTGAGTTGACACAGAGTACAAGGTTGGTATATAAGAAAGGAGTAAGAAAAATGGCAGCACAGAAAATCAGAATCAAGCTTTCGGCTTACGACCACGAGCTCGTCGATCAGGCGGCGCAGAGAATCGTAGAGACGATGCAGAAGGGCGGGGCGAAGATCTCGGGACCCATTCCGCTTCCCACGGAGCGCGAAATCGTCACCATTCTCCGCAGCCCCCACAAGTATAAGGACAGCCGCGAGCAGTTCGAGCTTCGTACGCACAAGAGAATCATCGATATTTATTCTCCCAACGCGAAGCTTTTAGACAGCATTCACCTGCCCGCAGGCGTGGATATCAAAGTCAAACTGTGATCCGATAATACTATATTATATGGTATTGGAAAAATAAAAAGAAGAAAAGGAGTGAACTTTATCAATGAGTAAAGCAATCATCGGTCGCAAAGTCGGCATGACGCAGCTCTTTGCGGAAGACGGGAAAGTGATTCCCGTAACGGTCGTGGAAGCGGGTCCCTGCCCCGTAGTGCAGGTGAAGACGCAGGAGACGGACGGTTACGTCGCGCTCAAACTCGGCTTCCTTCCCGAAAAGGAAAAGAATTTAACCAAGCCCGAACTCGGGCAGTTCAAGAAGGCGGGCGTGGAACCCTGCAAGGTACTCAAAGAAGTACGGCTCGACAGCGTGGAAGGCTACAACGTGGGCGACAAGGTTCTTGCGGACGTGTTCAAGGCGGGCGACAAGATCGACGCGAGCGGCGTTACCAAGGGTCACGGTTACACGGGCGTTATCAAACGCTGGAACCAGCACCGCCTGAAGGAAACGCACGGCGTCGGCCCCGTTCACAGAGAACCCGGTTCCATGGGTGCGAACAGCACCCCCTCGCGCGTGTTCAAGCATAAGCACCTCGCGGGACAGTACGGCGTCGAGAACGTCACGATCCAGAACCTCGAAGTCGTCCGCGTGGATACGGCGCGCAACGCGATCCTCGTGAAAGGCGCGATCCCCGGTCCCAAGGGCAGCGTGGTAACGCTGAAAACGAGCGTGAAGAGCAAATAAGGAGAAAGACCATGGCAAACGTTAAGGTATATAATATGAAAGGCGAAGAGGTCGGCAAGATCGATCTTTCCGACAAAGTGTTCGGCGCCGAATATAACGAACCCCTCATTCATCAGGCAGTCGTTACCTACCTTTGCAATCAGCGGCAGGGAACGAAATCCACCCTCACCCGCACGGAAGTGCGCGGCGGCGGCGCGAAGCCCTGGCGTCAGAAGGGCACGGGCAGAGCGCGTCAGGGTTCCATCCGCGCGCCGCAGTGGACCAAGGGCGGCGTGGTGTTCGCACCCAAGCCCCGCGACTTCGGCAAAAAGATGAACGCAACCGCCAAGCAGGGCGCGCTTTTATCGGCGCTTTCGAAGAAGGTTGCGGACGGCGAGCTGATCGTCGTGGACGAAGTGAAGGTTTCCGCGCCCAAGACGAAGGAGATGGAAGCGTTCCGCAAGGCGCTCAAGCTCGATAAGCGCACGGTCGTCGTCATGGACGAGCCCGATACGGACGTGATTCTGGCGGCCCGCAACCTCGAAACGCTCTCCACGCTTTCGGTTTCCGAAATCAACACCTACGAAATCGTCGCGAACGCCGTCGTGGTGCTCACGAAGGGTTCCGTGAAGAAGCTCGAGGAGGTATACGCATAATGCAACCGCAAGACGTTATTTTAAAGCCCGTCCTCACCGAAAAGGGTTACGACGGCATCGCGGACAAACGCTACACGTTCAAAGTGCTCAAATCCGCAAACAAGACGCAGATCAAGATTGC
>JAETTR010000055.1 GCA_021768985.1 Bacillota bacterium | reverse complement strand
GCACGCGCCCGTCGATCAGCTTTGTCTCGTAAAAGGGATCGGACCCGAGTCCGCGTCCTACCTGCGCGCGCTGGGGTTGCTGTTCGACCGCGTGGACGATGCGAACAACGATTTTCCCAAGAGCTTTACGCGGGCGGGATTTACAAGCTATCTGCGTGAAAAGTTTGCGGCGGACTCCTTCGAAACGATCGCGATTTTCGCATTGAACGAAAAGGAACGGATCATGATGAGCAAGCGGTTCACTTCGCTGCGCGACGATTCGGTACGGGTCACGCCCGAAGAGATTTGCGAGTGGATCGTGCGCAGTAAGGCGCACGGCATCGTCGTTGCGCACAATCATCCGAACAAGGGGAGCGCGCCGTCGCGGGCGGACGATCTGTTTACGAGCAAAATCTGCATGATTTGTTCCTTGCACAATATCCGTATTTACGATCATCTGATCGTGGGAACGGACGGCGTTTACAGTTATTTCGAAGCGGGTAAATTGGACGGAATGCGCGCGGAATTCAGTTTTTCGAAAGTATTCGGGGAGAATCGTTTATTGTGAAAAAGAAGAACGACAACGCCAAGGAAGGGGAGAACGTGCGGGAAAAAGCATATTCCACGCCCGTCTTTCTGCGGTTCTGGAAGATCCTCATTTTTCTGTTGTTCGTGTTTGTGGAGATCATGATCGTCGCCACGAATTTTCGTCTGAACGTGTTCGGGATCGAGTCCTGGTATGTGACTCTCCCCGTGACTTTATTGATGGCGGCGGAAAACGTCATCAAAATCTGGGCGGTTTCCGATTTCCCGCACAAGATTCCCTGCTACGTCATCGATTCCGTTGCGCTTGTCGTGCTTACGGTATTCACGACGGGAACGCTGATCTCCACGTTGTATATCGTGATTTTGTCGGAATTCTATTTGAATCAGGAGAAGATGACGGGCAATATCGCCATGGGGGTGTCGAGCGTCGGGCTGTTCCTGATTTCGTTCGCGATCTCCAACGCGCTTCGCGGTGAGGAGGTAAACGTCGTTCTGCTCATCACGAACGCCGTCAACGACCTCATCATCATGGGGTTCCATTTCTTTATCTTTAATTTTACGGTACAGATCTACCGTAAGAACCGCGAAATCGCGCAGGCGTTCGACGAGCTGAACGAAAGCAACGAAAAGCTGCGCGTCGCGTACGAGGAGTTGCAGGAAGTGACCGCGCTCGAAGAGCGGCAACGAATCGCAAAGGATATTCACGATACGGCGGGGCACTCGATCACCACCGTCATTATGCAGACGGAGGCGGCGAAGCTTCTGATCGATACCGACGCCGCGGCGGCGAAACAGCGGATTGCCGCGGCAAATTTACAGGCGAAAAACGCGCTCGAAGAATTGCGCGAGAGCGTGCACTTGCTCTCCGGCAATGCCGAAGTGCTGACCCTGCGCGACGCGTTGCTGAACGTGATCCACGATTCCACCGACGGCACCAACGTCACGATCCGATACGAAATCGATGAGATCGCGGTCTGCGACGCCAAACGCCGTTTTTTGTGCAACTCTCTGAAAGAGGGCGTTTCGAACGGCTTGCGCCACGGCGGCGCGACGGCGTTCTGGTTCGAGCTGAAAGAGCAGGACGGCAGAATTTCCTTTCTGCTCAGCGATAACGGCGCAGGCATGGAAATACAGGTGTTTCGGGAAGGCTTCGGGCTTTCCGGTATGCAGCAGCGGGCGAGCGCACTCGGCGGGTGCGCCTGGTTCGAAACGGAACCGGACGAGGGATTCGAGATTCACATTTCGCTTCCCGCCGACCGGAATACTACGGGTGAAGGAGAAAAGAAATGAAGATTAAGGTTTTGCTTGCCGACGATCAGGCGATTCTCGCCGACGGGATCAAGAGCGTGCTCTCTTCCTGCGGAGAGATCGAGGTGGTCGGAATCGCGCAGGACGGGTTCGAGGCGCTCCGCTTATTGGAGGAAACCTCGCCCGACGTGGTGCTGATGGATATCCGTATGCCCAACATGAACGGCGTGATCGCCACGCAGGAGATCAAACGCCGCCGTCCCGAGGTCAAGGTCGTGATCCTGACGACCTTCGATGACAGCGACTATATTCTGAACGCGATCAACAACGGCGCGAGCGGTTATCTGTTGAAGGACACTTCCGCCGCCGCGCTGATCGACGCGATCAAAAACGCTTACGCGGGGGATACCATTCTACCCGCAAAGATCGCGAGGCGGATTGCCGACGCGGCGCGCATGGTCAAGAGCGACCGCGAAATCAAGCTGCGCAGGGAGTTCGGGTTCTCGGAGCGGGAAACGGAGATCGCGCTGATGATCTGCGAAGGGTTTACAAACAAGCAGGTGGCGACGGCGTTGAAGTTGACGGACGGCACGGCGCGCAATTACATTTCGGCGATCTACGAAAAGCTCGGCTGTTCGGGCAGGACGCAGGCGGCGGAGAAGATGCACGCCGTTCTCTCGGGCAGTTGAAATTCGTCTCTTCGGCGACGGAAAATATTTTGAAAGGATTTGACAGCGGGGTTCTTTTTGTGTATAATCATTTTGGATTGTTTCGGAGGTGAAATATGAACGGTTTGCTTGCTTTGAACACGGGTGCGATCGTCGGGATTTGCATGGGTGTTGCCGCCGCGCTGATTCTGATTATCATTGTTATCTGGTACATTTCCACATACAATAAGCTGCAGGGCTTGAAAAACCTGACCGAAGAGGGCTGGGCGACGATCGACGTGCATCTGAAAAAGCGTTACGATCTGATTCCCAATCTCGTGGAGACGGTAAAGGGCTACGCCAAGCATGAGAGCGAAACGCTGGAAGCGGTCATTAAGGCGCGCAATCTTGCGATTTCCGCCAAGGGCGACGACAAGATCGCCGCGGAAAACGCGCTTTCGGGCACGCTGAAATCGCTGTTCAAATTGAAGGAAGCTTATCCCGAATTAAAGGCGAACGCCAATTTCATGGATCTGCAAAGACAGCTCAAAGAGATCGAAACCGAACTCGCTTCGGCGCGCAAGTATTACAACGGCACCGTCAAGGAACTGAATACGAAGATCGATCTGTTCTTTACGGGGATCGTCGCGCGCAAAATGAAGCTCGAAAAACGCAAATACTTCGAGCTCGATTCCGAAGAAGAGCGTCAGAACGTAAAGGTCAGTTTTTAAGGGCTTGAAAGGAATATGAAAAGAATGCTAAGTAGTAAGGGGATATTTGCGGCGATCGCCGCGCTTCTCCTCGCACTTGCTTTATGGGCGGGGGTTACCCCGCCCGTTTCCGTTTCGCACGCGGATTCCGCGCGGAGCGATTATACGGTTACGAAATACGATATGGAGATGGAGGTTTCGGAAAGCCTCGTCGTTTCGGTAAAGGAGACGATCACCGCCTCGTTCCGCAGCGGGAACGGTTGGGAGAACAGCCTGCACGGCATTATCCGCGATCTGCCTCTGGGCGGCGGCGTGCGGTACCGCAAGCTTTCGGCGACCTGCGACAATCCGGATTTCTCCCCGAAAATACATACCGACGATTCCAATTATCTCTCCTATTACTTGCGCGGGCAGGGCACCGTATACGGACAGACGCGCACTTACGTCATTTCCTATGAAATGGTGTTGCCTGCGGTTCACGGCGACGTGTTCTCCCTGAACGCGATCGGTTACGGTTGGCAGTACGAGCTTCAGGATGTTACCGTGCGGGTAACCGTGCCGCAGGGCGTTACCTTAAAGGCGGTCTTTTCGGGCGAACACGGTACGAAGTATAATCGCTATACCGACGGCGGCGTTCAGAACGGGAACGTGATTACGGTCAAAGCCGAACGGCTTCCGCGCTCGGTCTCCGACGGAGAAATCAACGTCGCGGGGATCACGCTGGATATGAATTATCAGAAGGGCGCGCTTTCGTCCTCGTTCGATTTTTCCGCACTCTGGGCGGTTCTGATCGGCGTCGTGCTCGTCGCGCTTGCCGCGCTTGCGAAGGTGTTTCTCTTTCGTCAACCGCTCCTGATCAAAACGGTGGATTTCAAACCGCCGTACGGCATGGATCCGCTCCGCATGGGCAAGATGATCGACAACAGCATCGACAGCGAGGACATCGGATCGCTGGTGTTCTGGCTGGCGGCGGAAGGATATCTCACGATCGACATGTCGGGCTCGGAAGACGACCCGCTTCTGATCAAGACTCAAAAGCCGATCGGCGATCTGCCCGCGCATTGCAAGCTCTTTTACGAAGGGCTGTTCAGTAACCGCGAGAGCGTGCGGGCTTCCGACCTCGGCAATTCCTTTTATCGGACGGCAGAGGCGGTAAAAGCCGGAGTTTCGGCGGAAAAGGTCCGCTTTTACGAAACGAAGAGCAACTTGTTTTTCGCCTTGTTCGCCGTGCTTTCGGTGTTGTTCCTCGGCGGCTTTGCGTTTTTGTACGCGCTCGCGTTCGTCGGGAGCGGCTACTTTTTCTGGGTGAACTTCGTCACCTGCGTCGTGGGATTCTTTGCGGGCGCGGTCGGAACCAACGTCGCCGCGCAACGCTACCATAAATGGAAGAAGGGCAAAAAGGCGCTTTCGATCGGCGCGGGGATTGCCGTCGGGATGATCGTTTCCCTTGCGGGCATGCTGTTCCCGTGCGCGGCGTTTACGCGGGTCACCACGTTCTTGTTGAGCGCATGCGCGGTCGCCGTCGGGTGCGTTGCGGGAATCTTTCAGCGCCGTACGCCCGAGTACAACGAAAAGCTCGGCAAAATTCTCGGGTTCAAACAGTTTATCGAGTTTACCGAACGGGATAAAATTGAGTTTATGCTGAAAGAGAATCCCGAACTGTATTACGAGATATTGCCCTACGCGCAGGTGCTCGGCGTCACCGACGCCTGGACGGATAAATTCTCGGGGCTGAACGTGAAGGCGCCTTCGTACATGCGCAATTCGTCCGCCGATTTCGTGTTCGACTATTTCATGTGGAGAACGATGTTCCGCACGATGAACGCTTCGCTCGTACGCAATATGGTTTCGCGCCCTTCGTCGAAAGGCGGAGGCGGGAAATTCGGGAGCGGCGGCTTCGGCGGCGGGTTCGGCGGAGGCGGCTTCGGCGGGGGCGGCGGACGCAGCTGTTAAGGAGAAGAAAATTATGAGCTACGTAATCGCGCTGGACGCGGGCACGACGAGCGTGCGCGCGTTCGTGTTCGACGACAAAAAGGGCAAGTTCGTGCACAGCGTGCAACAGGAAGTGACGCAGAGCTTTCCCAATCCCGGTTGGGTGGAACAGGACGCGAACGAAATTTACTACAAAGCGGTGTACTGTCTGAACGATTGCGTGCGGTTTGCGGGCGCGGAGCGCGTCGCGGGCGTAGGGATCACCAATCAGCGGGAAACCGTCGTCGTCTGGAACGCGCGCACGGGCGAGCCGATTTGCCCCGCCATCGTGTGGCAGTGCCGCCGCACGAGCGCGTTTTGCGCCTCGCTCGATCGGGAGACGAAGGACCTGATCCGTTCGCGCACGGGACTGATTCCCGATGCGTACTTTTCGGCGAGCAAGATCAAATGGATTCTCGATCACGTTCCCGAAGCGCGGACTCTGTTGAAAGAGGGGAACCTGCGCGCGGGCACGGTGGACAGTTATCTCATTTACAAGCTGACGGAGGGCAAGAGCTTCGTCACCGACTATACCAACGCTTCGCGCACCATGCTGTTCGATATCCGCAGGCTCGCGTGGGACGACGGGCTGTTGAACCGTTTCGGCGTTCCGCGGGAGATTTTGCCCGAGGCGCGCCCGAGCGACTCCCTGATGGGAGAAGCGGTGATCGGCGGAAAGCGCATTCCGATCGCGGGCGTGCTCGGCGATCAGCAAGCCGCTCTGTTCGGGCAGGGGTGCCTGAACGCGGGCGACGGAAAGATCACCTACGGCACGGGGCTGTTCCTGCTCTTCAACACGGGCGGGAATTGCGTCGCTTCGGAAAAGGGAGTGCTTACGACCGTCGGCTATACGGTGGGCGGAAGAACCGCTTACGCGTTGGAAGGACGCGCCTTTAACGCGGGGAGCGCGGTGCAGTGGCTGCGCGACGAGGTGGGGCTGATCTCTTCGAGCGCGGAGAGCGAACGGATCGCGGGGAGCGTTCCCGACAACGGCGGGGTGTATTTCGTGCCTGCGTTTACGGGGCTCGGCGCGCCCTATTGGAACCCCGACGCGCGCGGCTTGCTGACGGGGATCACGCGCGGCACCACGCGGGCGCATATCGTGCGCGCGGTGCTGGAAAGCATCGCCTACGGCGCGCGCGATCTCTCCGAGAGCATGGAAGCGGACAGCGGAATCTGTCTGCGCGAAATCAAGTGCGACGGCGGAGCTTCGGCGAACGATTTCTTAATGCAGTTTCAGGCGGACGTTTTGGGAGTGTCGATCAACCGCCCCGCGGAACGGGAGAGCACCGCGCTCGGCGCGGCGCTGATGTGCGCGGTCTCCCGCGGGCTCGTGGGAATCGGCGAAGTGCCCCGTTTGCGCCGTTCGGAAAAGATATTCACATGCACCGAGGAACGGAAGAAATTCGACGAGCTGTACGCCGCGTACCGCCTTGCCGTAAAACGCGCGCTGACGGTGTGATAAACAAAAGATAAACTGCATAAATTAAGTAGAGGAATTTATGGAAGAAGAGATAGTGCCGCCTTCGGAAGAGACGCCCGAACGGGAGAAAAAACAAAACAAACTCGTAGAGTTTCTTGCCAACGTGTTGCGCGGGGTCGCGATCGGCGTGGCGTTTATCATACCGGGGTTTTCGGGCGGTTCGGTCGCGGCGATCCTCGGCATCTACGAAAAACTCGTCGGGGCGATCGCAGATATCTTTAAAAGCTTTAAAAAGAGCTTTCTGTTCCTGCTTCCCATTCTGATCGGCATGCTGCTCGGAATCGCCGCGCTGATACTGCCCATTCAATGGGGATTGAAGCATTTTCCCATTCCCACGGTAACGCTGTTCGTGGGGCTGGCGATCGGCGGACTCCCTTCGGTCACGGAAAAATGCAAGGGCGGAAAGGTGACCTGGAAACACGCGCTTGCCGGTCTGATTCCGCTCGCCGCCGCGGCGAGTCTGTGCTTTTTGCCGCACGGTAATCCCGTCGATCTCTTTCATCTGAATTTCGGCGGATATCTCCTGCTCGTCGTCATCGGGATCGTCGGTTCGTGCG
>JAETTR010000054.1 GCA_021768985.1 Bacillota bacterium | reverse complement strand
GGGAACGATCGAAATTTGGAACGGAAACGACGTGTTCAATTGCTGGCTCGGGCAAAAGACGTATACGACGGGTGAATGGCACAGGGTCGTGGTCGATTTAACGCAGGTCGGCGTTTTGAACGGTGATTTCGACGCAATCCTGGAACAGGTTACGAAAATTTACATCAACTTCAATCCGATTGAGGCTGCCGATATCGGCACGTTCTATCTCGACGATATCGAAGTGCTTGCCGATTTAGAAAAGGAAGAAGGCTCCCTCACGGTAAAAGGTGAAGAGAGCGGCGTACTGAACGCCGTGTACAGCGGTTCGCCCGTTGCGATTACGGCTACAAAACCGCTGGGGGGGGGTGGTACCCTGAATATTACCTACACGGGAATCGAAGGTACCGAATATGCGGAGAGCAAAACGGCGCCCACGAACGTAGGGAAATATAAGGTAACGGTTTCGCTTACGGGCAATACGTTCTATAACGTGCCCGACAAAGAGGTTACTCTCGTTATCGCCAAGGCGGAAAACGCATTTACCGTAACGATGGCAAACTTTAATTTCGGCGAAGATCCGTCGTCGCCCGTTATCACGGGCAACAAGGGCGGCACGCCCGCCGTGACCTACGTTGGCACGGGCGATACCGTATACGAAGAAAGCGCCGCCGTGCCCACGTCGGTAGGTACTTATAAAGTAAAGGTGTCGGTAGCGGAGAGCGAAAATTATCTTGCGGGCAGTGCCGAGGCGGAATTTATGATCGTATCCGCGCCCCGTACCGACGTTCCCACGCAGGCACCCGTACTCGATGCGACGAAGCTCGTGTTGGACGATAGCTTTACGCTCACCGCGCAGGACGATACCGAATACCGTGTGGTAAACGCGGCGGGCGAAGAAGTCGCTCCCTGGCAGGCGGGCGCAACCTTTACAGGATTGCAGCCCGATACAACCTACACCGTGCAGGCAAGGCGTCCCGCAAAAGACGGGCACGCTCCATCGGCGGCAGGCGATGCGACCTTGCAGGTTAAAACGGCGCAGCGCTTTGTCCTCGACGATTTCGAAAAGAAGGCGGCGGGCGACGGCGTCGGAAACTTTGTGGTGAGCGACGAAAAATCGCACAGCGGTGAAAAATCGATCAGAACGGGTGCGCCAGACGGAAACGGTTATATTTTACAGCCTAATTCACTTCTTACGAGTGGCGGCGGTTATTGGGAAGCGGGTAACGGGTCGGAAAATTATGTGGATCTCACAGGATATCGTTATCTGTCCTTCTATATTTACTTCGAGAAAGATGCAGAGAGCGTGACTTTCGGGAATCCTTACGTTATCGAAATGTGGAAAGAAGCTTACGGTAACGTCTTTACCTGTTGGCTCGGACAGCAAACCTATGAAACGGGCACGTGGCTCAGAGTTGTGATCGATTTAACACAAACCTCCGTTTGCAATGGAACATACGCCGAAATACTTGCGCATATCGGAAAGATATATTTTAACTTTAATCCCAGCGGTGCGCCTGATATCAGCGTAAACGATGTCGGCACGTTCTATATCGACGATATGGTGCTCTTGAAAGATCCTGCCGCCGCAGAATCAACGCAAAGCACTGAGCAAACGCAGTCCGCCGAGAACGTGGCAATCGAAGATAAATTCGCAACGGAAAAGAAGTCCGTTGCGGAGGAAGTTGAGTAATAGGTCGTAGACTCGCCTGCCCTGCTTGGGCGGGGCAGGCTTCCTTCGGGGATAAGAGGAAGAAAGAATCAATATGGGTTATCTTGCAGTCGTTTTCGCATCGGTTTTCAACGCGGCGTTCAGCGTGGGCGGGGAATGTTATAATCGTAGGGTAAAACAACCCAATCCCTTCTGTTATACGCTCTTGATTTCCGTCGTCGTATTCTTCTTCTTTCTTGCTTACGGAAAATTCACCTTTGCGTACGATCCGCTCACCTTTCTTACGGGCGGCATTTACGGAATTTGTTACTGTTTAAGCGTTGCCTTTCTTTTGCTCGCGTTGCGCACGGGATATGTTTCTCTGGTTTCGCTTATCATGGCGTATTCGTTGCTCATACCCACGCTGTTCGGAATTTTCTTTTACCGTTCTTATCCGAGTTATCTTTTTTATATCGGATTGGCGCTCTTAATCGTCGCCGTGTTTTTAATCGGAAAAAAGAAAGCGCCGCCTGCGGAATTCAAAGAACCGCAAGGGGAGCGGGTGATAGAAGAACCGAAAATGAAGAAGGGTTTCCTATGGTTGGTGTTTGCGCTTCTTGCAATGTTTTGCAACGGCGCCGCCTCCATTCTTCAAACCTTTCAGCAGACCTCTTCGGAAGGGCTGTACCGCAGTGAATTTATGATGGTTGCCATGATCGTCGTGTTCGCGTTCAGCGGGGTGTCCGTTTTCATATCGCTCAAAAAGGGTAAAGAAACGGTTGTGCTCAACTTCAAGCGGGGGTGGTGGATCGCGCTTTTGTGCGGCGTCGCCAACGCAACGCTGAATTTGCTTGTGATGATTTCGGTAAAACTGTTGGCGGCGCAAATTGTATTTTCAACGATCTGCGGGGTCAGCTTGGTGCTCACCTTTTTGGCGTCGCTCTTTGCGTTTCACGAAAAGTTAAACAAATGGCAGTTGGCGGGATTTTTCGTAGGTCTACTTTCTACGATCGTTATGAATTTATAAAATCGCAAATAAAAAGAACGTTCGGTAAAACGAGCGGGAGGAATCCATGGAGAATCTTTTAAAGGAATACGATATCCTCGTGGGGGAGGCGCACAAAACGGTCTTTTCCAACGAGAACGATATCTATCAAGACGGCACGCTACCCATGTACCGCGATAAAGACGGCACGCTCTGGGCAATGAGCGGGCATACGCACGCGGGGCACATCGGTATGTTTAAAGGTACCTGCTTCGACGATTTAAGAGAAGTGTATCCCATTCATACGAATTTTAAAACGGGAAGGGCGGGTGAAGCGTTTAACGGCGTAAAGTATCCCGAGGGAATCAAATCGCGCGGTTCGATTTGGCCCATGGGCTTGTATATCTGCCCGAATACGCATCGTTTTTTTGTTTTCTTTCACAACGAAACAGGCTGGAACGGACAGGACAGCGGCTACGTAGTGCAGGGCAAGGGCGACGGCGAACCCGACTTTCGGCATATCGGATTGATGTATTCGGACGACGAGGGCAGGAATTGGAATTTTTCCCGCTGGGTTTTAACGGCGGAACAGGTTTGTTTCAGCAAGTATTACAACCCCGACGGCGTGAACGTGATCGGTCAGTCGGACGATCGGTGCGTTACGCTCGGAAGCGGCGATTTTACGCTGTTCGTAAACGAGAAAGACGGGTTTATGTATTTGCTCTATAATATCATTACGATCGATCCCCAAAGCGGCGCGGGGGAGCGTTGCGACCTTTACATGGCGCGCAGCAGAATCCGCGAAGACGGCGTGGTGGGCGATTTTGTGAAGTATTACAACGGCAGTTTTTGCGAGGCGGGCAACCTCGGGAAAGAATCGCCCGTTGTGGAATATGCTTGGCATGCAAGAATCGTTTATTTCGATTCGCTCAAGGCGTATGTGATGACTTCCACAAACGTAAAACGGGGGCTCAATCCGATTACCGAGTTCGTGGCCGATTATGCGGAATTCCGCACGGGTACCGATCTGCTGCATTGGAGCGAACCTGTGAATATCCCTTACGAGGGGGAAAACGGTTATTTCGGCAATCACTACATATCGTTGGTGTCGGACAGTAAGCAACTATCGGTAAACGAGTTGAGCGGAAACGGTTCCGCACTCCTTTGTCATAACGCAACCGATTTGATGAAGTATCCGCTCACCTTTTGCAAAAAGTCTCCCGAAGAACGGGCGCGCGCATAAAAAAGCAAAACAAACGGGCGGTGTTTGCACCTGCGCCCGTTTGTTTTAACATAAAATATAGGGAACGAATATGGAATTTCAATTCGGATTTTTACGGTTTCTTATTTCAGACGGACGAGTTTTACTTGCTCAGAGCGGCGACGGGTTTGCGGAAGTAAACGTCGTCGGCGAAAACAGAGATAGTCATCTTGGTAACAAAATGATTTGTTCTTCCGAATCGTCATGCTTGAAATATATCTCGCACGAGCTTTGCGCGAACAGGCTCGTTATCGTACAGCGTAGCGAGCTTGTGGAAGTACGCACGTATTTTTTTATAGAGAACGCAAGCAATGCCGTGCGCGTCTATACGGAAGTGGAAAACATTTCCGAACGTGCAATCTTGTTAGACGAAGTTTCTTCTTTCGTTTACAGCGGCTTTTGCGGCGGATGCGGCGATGCGGAAAACGCGTATTTCTATCGTTTTTTGCAGAGCCACCATGCGGAATGTCAGCCGAGAAAGGCGTCGCTTTCCGAGCTCGGTATTACCGATGCCTTTGCCGCGGGACAGAACCGCATCGGCGGGGCGAATATCGGCAGTTGGTCGACCAAGGAAGAGCTACCGCAGGGAATTTTGGAATATCGCGGTAAGTTTACGATGTTCCAAATTCAGAGCAATACTTCTTGGTATTACGAAATCGGCGACCGCAAAACAAGAGCGGGAAAGTCCCTGTATTTATATCTCGGCGGGGCAAACGGAACGTTCGGCGCATGGACGAAGCATCTTGCGCCGAAAGAAAGCTATCGCACCGTGACGGTCGCACTGTGCGTTTCGGATAGTTTAAACGGCGTGATCGGCGAAATGACGAAATACCGCCGTTCGATTGCCGGAAAAAACGGGGCGGATACCGATTTGCCGATTATCTTTAACGAATATATGCACCTTTCGTGGGACAGTCCTGCGGAGGAATATACCCGAACGTATCTTTCTGTCGCGCAACGAGCGGGTGCGGATTACTACGTGATTGATTGCGGTTGGCACGATGAAGAGGACGGAAAAATCATTTATCCGTACGTCGGGCGGTGGAAGGAGAGCAAGGCGCGCTTTCCGCACGGCATACGCGCGACGACCGATGCGATTCGAGCATGCGCCATGAAGGCAGGACTTTGGATCGAGCCCGAAATCGTGGGGTACAAATGTAAAGAGATGCTCGACTATTACGGCGACGATTGTTTCCTTCACCGCTACGGAAAAAAGATCTGCGTGATGGGCAGATACTTCTTAAATTTTCGAAAGGAAAAGGTGCTGTCCTATCTTTCGGAAACCATTCGCCGCATGGTGGAAGATTACGGCGCGGAGTATATTAAGTTGGATTACAACCAGGATATCGGCGTCGGCGCGGATTTGCAAGGCGGGAGCTTGGGCGAAGGGCTCGAAGACGATCGGACGGCATATCTTGCTTGGATCGATTCTATCCGTGCGGCGTATCCGCAGGTGTTGTTCGAAACTTGTTCTTCGGGCGGGATGCGTATGGACTATTGCACACTGTCGCATTTTTCCATGGTATCCACTTCCGACCAAACCGATTACCGCAAATATCCGTATATCGCGGCGAACGTTCTTTCCGCCGTGTTGCCCGAACAGGCGGCGGTATGGAATTATCCCGTTGCGGGAAACGGCGAGCCTGGCGAGCCGTTTCACCCCGATCGTGCTTGGGTGGAATCGCATATCGATAATGAACAGGTCGTTATGAATACGGTGAATGCGCTCCTCGGCAGAATGCACCTTGCGGGGCACGTCGATCGGTTAAGCGATAAAAAATTCGAGTTGGTAAGGGAGGGTATTGCTTATTTTAAAAAGTTGACGCCCGTTAAAAAGATCGCTTTGCCTTACTTTCCGTTGGGTTTTACCCGTTTCGGACAAAAATACGCCGCGAGCGGACTTCGCGACGGAAATAAAATATTCCTTGCCGTATGGAATTTAAACGGCGTGGAACGTATCGAAATACCCTTTGAAAGCAAGATTAAATCGGTTAGCGTCGGCTATCCGAAAACGCTTCCGACCGATTTTTCGGTAGAAGGCAACTTTCTTACGGTGCGGTTCGATAAAGCCTATCAGGCGCGTTTTTTCGAAGTGGAGCTGTTTTCACTTTGAATTTAAAGTAAACTTTTCGAAAAAGGCTCCCTCTCGGAGGGGGGAGCTGTCGCCGAAGGCGGCTGAGGGGGTGTTAATTCCGAAATGCGGCGTATGAAATTTACTCGGAAATATTCTTGCAACTTATAAAAATGTGGCAAGGGGCGAAGAGCGTTGCAAAACAAACGAGGGGAATATATCCCAACACGATACCGCTGAACAGGAAAACGCACGAAGGAAGAATGGAAAGGGATAGTGCCCTTAACAGGTTGTTTTTGTTCCGACAGATAACCCAAAAAATAAGGTAGATAAAACATAAACCGCCGTTTATCGTTAAATAAACGATAAGCGCGCTCTCGAACCAAAAGTTAAAATATGTATAGGGAAGATTAAAAATCATCAGAAAAAAACAGCCGTATCTGCCGATTTGCTCTAAAATCTCAACAGTTTTATTGCGGTAAGCGGTTTGCCCGCCGCCTTTTTTGATGGCAAAAATAATATTCGGAATCATGATGATCGCCATGATCGCAAGTCCGTAAATTATACCATACATAAAAATTATTTTCAAGGGAAAGCAAATACATTTTGTATTTGCTTTTTTTGTTCGAGTGTGATATAATCTTTCTATTGAAATTATACAGGGTATTTTACGGTGAACAGCGAGATTTCGGTTTTAAAGCAATATATCGACGAGAGCGAGAAAATCGTATTTTTTGGCGGAGCAGGCGTTTCGACCGAGAGCGGCATTCCCGATTTTCGCTCGCAGGATGGGTTGTATCATCAAAAATACGACTATCCGCCCGAAACCATTTTGAGCGCCGACTTTTTTTTCGGGCACACCAAAGCGTTTTACGATTTCTACCGCGATAAAATGCTCTGTCTCGACGCGCAGCCCAACGCCGCCCATTTAAAACTTGCCGAGTGGGAGCGGGAGGGGAGGCTCCTTGCCGTCGTCACGCAGAATATCGACGGGCTTCACCAAAAGGCGGGTTCGAAAAACGTGTTTGAGCTCCACGGAAGCGTGCACCGCAATCGGTGTTTAACTTGTAAAAAGTCGTTTTCTGCAGAGTTTATTCTAAACTCCAAAGCCGTTCCGCGCTGCGATTGCGGCGGGCTCGTATCAAGACCAGCACACGCCGTAAACTCACGCCCCTAACGCTATCTAAACGTTATCCCAATG
>JAETTR010000053.1 GCA_021768985.1 Bacillota bacterium | reverse complement strand
GGCTATTTTGCTTTTTACGCTTGACTCGTTGAGCTCTATGTGATATAATACAGTTGAATTAGAATTGCAAATATTATGGTGGATAAATATGAATATAGCCGCGTATTGCAGAGTTTCGACGGATAAGGAAGATCAGCTGAATAGTTTGGAGGCGCAGAAGAAGTTCTTTGCCGACTATACAAAGAGAACGGGGGACAACCTTGTCAAGCTGTATGCGGACGAGGGAATTTCTGGTACGAAAATCAAAAACCGCAAGCAGTTTTTGCAGATGATGACGGATGCCGAAAAGGGGTTGTTCGAAATGGTTGTCGTAAAGGACATTTCAAGATTTGCCCGAAACACCGTTGACCTGTTACAGAATATCCGCAAGCTGAAAGCGCTCGGGATCGAAACGCAGTTTTTGACGGCGAACATGACGAGCATGGGCAACAGCGAATTCGTGCTGACGATCTTCGGCGCGCTGGCGCAGGAGGAGAGCGCGAACACTTCCAAGCGCGTCAAGTTCGGCAAAAAAATCAACGCCGAAAAGGGCAAGGTGCCGAACTTCGTGTTCGGATACGACAAGACGAACGGCGATCTGTTCAACCTTACAATCAACGAACAGGAAGCCGAAGCCGTCCGAAAAATCTTTGATCTCTACGTGGAGGAGGGCTACGGCGCAAGCAAAATCGCAAGCATGCTAAACGATAGCAGGATCAAGACCAAGCGTGCCTGCAAGTGGACGGCGAACGCGGTCTGCCGTATTCTTACCAATGAAATTTACGCAGGAAAAATCGTGAACGGCAAGCAGGAGGTCGCGGACTTTCTGACGGGCAAGCGCACAGAAAAGAGCGAAGAGGAATGGCTGGTTACCGAACGCCCCGAACTGAAAATAATCGAGCCCGAAGCGTTTGACAGGGCGCAGGAAATCATGACGGCGCGGGGCAAGACCTTCAAACTCGATCGGGAACGGCACAGCAATCAGTATCTGTTTTCCACCCTCATCAAGTGCAAGGAATGCGGCTGGTCGTTTCGACGGATTTCGCATACCTATAAAAATACCTACGTCCGATGGGTTTGCTCGGGCAGAAACGGCAGGGGGGCGGACAGCTGCCCGAATGCGACGACCGTCGAAGAGAACGAACTCATTCAGGTTTTGACCGAATACTTTGCAAGCGTCTTGTCGCAACAAAAGCACGTGAAAGAGTACGTGATATCCGAATTCGAGCGCCTTTACCGTCGGCGCGACGAGAACGCGGACTTTGAGCAAAAGCTTTCGGCAGAGCTCGAAAAGCTGAAAAATTCCCGTCAAAAGTATATGGATATGTATACGGATGATCTGATCACGCGGGAAGAGCTGAACGAGAAAATCGGCGGAATGCGCAAGCAGATCGAAAAGCTGGAAAACGATCTGAAGATGGTTTCCTATCAAATCAACAAGCGCGATCAGCTTGAAGATATCCTCAACAACACCTTCAAGGAAATAGAGGACGTCGCCGACGTTGCGCAGATGACGAACGCGCAACTGAAAAAAATCATACAGCGCATCGAGGTCGACAAGGACGGAAACGTGGATATCTACCTGAAACTAATCGGCGATTTAGGCTTGGACGAAACCTTTCTAATTCATAACGACCGTACATAAAGACGTAACCGAACGATTGGCTGAAATCGATCCCGAGCTGTGGGAGAACGTGAAGTCGGTGCTCGATCTGAATCTGAAAGAGCGGCATCTGCGGGGCGGCGACGCGACGAAACGCAAATACGCGCGGGAGCGTCGCGGGAAATAAGCGCGATTCCGATTATTTTTCCATAAATTTTCGTTGTTCGGTTCTTGTCAATTTTTTTCGGGTATGATATAATATAGACAATTTACGGCGTTTCTGCGGAAGCTTTTGCCTGCGGAGGCGTTCGATCGGAACACAGACGGAATCAAATAACGAAACGGATAGATACGAATGGAAAAATTACTTGGAATCGACGTGGGATCGACTACGGTAAAAGTTTGCGTGCTCGACGGGGAGAACGTGCTGTATTCCTCTTACGAGCGGCATTTTTCCCGCGTGAAGGAATGCGTGCTGAGCGAGCTTGAAAAAGTCCGCCGCTTCGGCACGCGTTTTCGGGTGTGCGTGACGGGCTCGGCGGGATTGGGGCTTGCGCAACGCGGCAAGCTTCCCTTTGTGCAGGAGGTGCAGTCCGCTTACGGCGCGATCCGAAGATTTTATCCCGACGCGGACGCCGCGGTCGAGCTCGGCGGCGAGGACGCGAAGATCATCTTCGTGACGGGCGGAAGCGAACAGCGGATGAACGGCAGCTGCGCGGGCGGTACGGGCGCGTTTATCGATCAGATGGCGACCCTGCTCGATCTGACGGTGGGGGAGATGGACGAACTCGCGTTAAAGGCGGAAAAGGTCTATCCGATCGCTTCCCGTTGCGGCGTGTTCGCAAAGTCCGACGTGCAGCCTTTGCTCAATCAGGGTGCGAGTAAAGCGGATATTTCCGCTTCGATCTTTCAGGCGGTCGTCGATCAGACGGTTTCCGGTCTGGCGCAGGGGCGGAGGATCAAGGGGAAGGTACTCTTCCTCGGCGGACCGCTCTACTTTTTAAAGGGCTTGCGCAAGGCGTTTCAGACGACCTTGAAGCTCGACGACGAACACGCGGTGTTCCCCGAGAACGCGCCCTGCTTTATGTCGATCGGCGCGGCGATCTACGCCGAGAATTCTCCCGCGGAGGAGCTCGCCGAAGTGGAAGCGCGCGTTCGGGCGGCTTCCGACTCGGACGATATCACGGTCGGGCAACCGTTGTTCGCCTCCCGCGCGGAGTACGACGAATTTATTGCCCGCCACATGCGGAGCGATTTGCAGTTCGAGGATATCCGTAAGTACGAGGGCGACGCATATCTCGGCATCGATTCCGGCTCCACGACGACGAAGCTGATGCTGATTACGCCCGAGAACAAAATTCTATGGTCGCATTATCAATCGAACAACGGACAACCCCTCGACATCGTCGCGGGCAAGATCCGAGAAATTTACGGGCTGATCGGTGATAGAATCGTGATCCGCGGTGCTTGCGTGACGGGTTACGGGGAAGATATGATGAAGGCGGCGCTCAAAATCGACTTCGGCGTCGTGGAGACGATGGCGCATTTTAAAGCCGCGTTGCATTTCAATCCTGAAGTGGATTTCATCATCGATATCGGCGGACAGGACATCAAGTGTTTCAAGGTCAAGAACCGCGCGATCGATTCGATTATGCTGAACGAGGCGTGCTCTTCGGGGTGCGGTTCCTTTATTCAGACGTTTGCCAAGGCGATGGGAATGGAGATCGAAGAATTTTCCCGCCTCGGACTGTTTGCGAAGCATCCCGTGGAACTCGGTTCCCGATGCACCGTGTTCATGAACAGTTCCGTAAAACAGGCGCAGAAGGAGGGCGCGAGCGTGGAGGATATCTCCGCGGGGCTCTCTTCTTCGATCGTGAAGAACGCGATCTACAAAGTGATCCGCGCGCGCACGCCCGACGAGCTGGGCGAGCATATCGTCGTGCAGGGCGGCACATTCCTGAACGACGCCGTACTGCGCTCCTTCGAGAAGGAGACGGGGAAACAGGTGATCCGCCCCGCCATTGCGGGACTGATGGGCGCGTTCGGCGCGGCACTGTATGCCAAAGAAAACACGCGCGATGATAAGCTGATCAGTTCCATCGTCACGGAGGCGGAGCTGAAGGCGTTTACGTATTCTTCGCAATCGGTGAATTGCAAGGGTTGCACCGCGAAGTGCAACGTGAACATTCTCACCTTTTCCGACGGGCGCAAGTTTATTTCGGGGAATAAGTGCGAGCGCGGCGCGGGCATGAAGGTTCCCGCTTCCCGCCCCGACCTATACGCCTATAAATACGAAAAACTGCTCTCCCTGCCCTCGAAAAAACCGGGTAAGCGGGGGAGAGTCGGCTTGCCGCTACAACTTGTGATGTACGAACAGCTTCCGCTCTGGACGGGCTTTTTCGAAACTTGCGGCTTCGAGGTCGTCCTCTCGGAAAACAGTTCGCGCGAGCTTTATTTCAAAGGACAGCATACGGTGGCGAGCGATACGGCTTGTTACCCCGCGAAGCTCATGCACGGGCACATCGAATCGTTGCTCGACATGGGGGTGGATTTCGTGTTCTATCCCTGCGAGAGCTACAACCTCGACGAGCACGATTCGACCAATCACTACAACTGTCCCGTCGTCGCGTACTATCCCGAGCTGTTGAAGGCGAACAACGAGCGGCTGAACGGCGATAATTTCGTAATGCCCTATCTCGACCCCAACAATCTGAACATGACGGCGAAGGCGTTGAAGCGCGCGTTGAAGAAATACAAGCTTTCCTCGGGACTGATCAAAGAGGGCTTGCGGGAGGGCATGCGCCGCATGGAGCACTTCCACAACGAGATCGTGCGCGAGGGACAGAAGATTCTGGCGCAGGCGGAACACGAGGGCAAGCGGGTGGTGATCCTTGCGGGCAGACCGTATCACGTCGATCCGGAAATCAACCACGGAATCAATAAGCTTCTCTGTTCGCTCGGGTTCGCGGTGCTCTCGGAGGACGCCGTGTTCGAAGCGGGGAACTTCGTCAAGGTGAACGTGCTCAATCAGTGGACGTACCATGCGCGGCTGTATCGCGCGGCGGAATACGCGACGACGCATCCGGACGTGAATCTCGTGCAGCTCGTGTCCTTCGGATGCGGGATCGACGCGATTACGACGGACGAGGTGCGCACCATTCTGGAGAGCCGCGGGAAACTGTATACCCAGATCAAAATCGACGAAATCAACAATCTCGGCGTAGTAAAAATCCGTCTGCGGTCCATGCTGGCGGCAATCGAGGAGCAGAGCGCAAGATGACGTACGAACCGAAAAAAACGGTGGATTTCACCGAACAGTATCCGATTTTCACGCCCGAAATGAAGGGGGAATACACCATTCTGGTGCCCGACATGCTGCCCTGGCATTTCGACTTGCTGATTCACGTCATGCGGCAGAACGGGTTCAAGGTGGAGGTGTTGCACAACGAGGGGCGCGCGGTCATAGACGAAGGGCTCAAACACGTGCACAACGACACCTGTTTCCCCGCGCTCTGCGTGATCGGGCAATATCTCGACGCGCTGAAAAGCGGCAAATACGACGTGAACAAGACGGCGGTATTGATCACGCAGACGGGCGGCGGGTGCCGCGCGAGCAATTATATTCCGCTGATCCGCAAGGCGTTGCGGGCGGAATTTCCCAACGTGCCCGTGATTTCGCTGAACTTTTCTGGGTTGGAAAAGGGGAACGCGCTTGCGCCCGATTTAAAGTTTTTAATCAAGCTCGCCTATTCGATTTTTTACGGCGACGTGATCATGACTTGTTTCAACCAGACCAAGCCCTACGAATTGCAGGACGGCGACTGCGCCGCCGTGCGGGTGCGGTGCGTGGAGGAGATGAAACGCGCGCTTGACGACGGGAGCTTTAAGAAACTGAAAAAGAATACGCGCCGTTTGCTCGAAGCGTTTGCCGCCGTACCCGTGTCGGACGAGAAAAAAGTAAAGGTCGGCATCGTGGGGGAAATATACGTGAAGTATTCCCCGCTCGGGAATTCCCATCTTGAAGAATTTCTGCTCTCCGAGAACTGCGAACCCGTCGTGCCCGCGCTTATGGACTTTATCCTGTATTGCGTCATCAACAACGTGAACGACGCGAAGTTCTACGGGATCAACAAGACATCGGCGATTCTTTTTAAATTCGTTTATAAATGGCTGTACCGAAAACAGAAGAAGGTGATCGCGCTCATGAAGGCGCACGGCAGATACGAGCCGTTGCACGACTTCGAGCATCTGCGCCGTTGTGCGGACAAGGTCATCAATCAGGGCGTCAAGATGGGCGAGGGCTGGCTGATCCCCGCCGAAATGGCGGCGCTTGCCGAAACGGGAACGGGGAATATCGTCTGCGCGCAACCGTTCGGGTGCCTGCCCAACCACATCGCGGGCAAGGGCGCGACCCGCGTCATCAAAGAGCTCTACGAAAACGCGAATATCGTGCCCGTCGATTACGATCCGTCGGCGACCCGCGTCAATCAGGAAAACCGCATCAAGCTGATGCTCGCAACCGCAAGGGAAAATTTGAAAAAATAATATGCGCCCGCGCCGATTTCAATCGGCGCGGGCTTTTCAAAATTTTTGTTTGCGATTTGTTGAGAATTTTCCGCCAATCTGTTGACAATTTTTTGAAATTGTTATAAAATAAACATAGAGAGACGGAAATATTTGAAAATCGGGCATGCCCGATTTTGCATTTCTGCTGAAATGCAAAAAAATATTTATCCGGAAATTCGAAAAAAGAAAGGAGAGGGGTATGAAGAAAGGACGCGTTGTTTTATTGTTGCTCTGCCTTGCCACGCTGTTGGCGGGCGTTTTGTGTTTTGCGGCGTGCGGCGGAAAACCGACCGGAAAAACGGATTGCGAGCACGAAATCGTCGTGGACGAAGCGGTTGCGGCGACTTGCGAAACGGACGGACTCACGGAAGGAAGTCATTGCGGGAAGTGCGGCGAGACTATCGTTGCCCAGCAGAAGATCAACGCACTCGGACACGACTATAAATGGACGGACGTGCAAACGGTATCCTGCACGACGGACGGGATTCGCGAAGGCGTTTGTTCGCACGATGCCACGCATACGAAACGGGAGATCATTCCCGCCGCGCACACGCCCGTGACCGATCAAGCGGTTGCGGCGACCTGCCTTACCGCGGGGCTCACGGAAGGGAGTCATTGCTCGGTATGCAACGCGGTCATCGTTAAGCAGGAAGTCGTAAACGCGCTCGGGCATAAAATCGTAGAGGATACGAGCAAAGCGGTTGCGCCCACCTGTACCACGCACGGGTTGAGGGTCATGCATTGCGCGAATCCCGATTGCGATTTGCCCGAAATTCAGGAACAGATTCCCTCTTCGGGACACAAATGGGATCACGCGACGAGAACCTGCGCGCACGGTCAGACCTGTACGGTAGAGGGGTGCGGGGCGACGCTTCCCGCGCTGAATCACGCGTATGCAATCGATGCGGAGCAGACGGTCGAAGTCGATTGCGAGCACGACGGAAAAGAAGTTTACGTTTGCGAGAACGGATGCGGCGACAGTTATACGGTCACCACGCCCAGGACGGGGCACAAGGTGA
>JAETTR010000052.1 GCA_021768985.1 Bacillota bacterium | reverse complement strand
TAACCGTTTAACCGATATCAGAGTTCGAAAAATCCTGCAGTCCGTAACCGAGTTTGTAAAAGTTTTTACATTCATAAAACAATTCGCCCGTATAAACAGAACCCTCCGCGAACTAGATGCAGCCGAATCACAAGCACGGATTTCACGTGCGGAAAACGCCCGCATCAGGCACAAAATACCATACGCCGACGGAATGGGTTATATAAGCGTCAAACACCTTATAATTCTTCACGGTTTCTCCTTACAACATTTCCGACTTCCCGCATCGGGAAATCGAAAATACCGTACCTGCAATAAAGTCATTCCAAGTAACATTTGATTTCAAAGTCTTTGGTAATATCGACGTTCACGGGAACAATGATCGCGTCGCCGTCGGGCGTCGTCTGTCCGACGCCGAACGGAAATTCCGACTGATCCTTTTCCGTTTTCAGATACCCCGTATCCTCGCCGTTGACCGTGACTTTCTTCAATTTTTTCGCACCCTTTATAAGGTGATACTTAATCGTAATTTTACGTTTTTCAAACGCCTTTTCACCCTCGAAGTTTCCTTCTGCGGCATACAATTTGATAACGAAGGCGTTTTCGCTCTCACAGTACTTCGCCTCATGCGCACACTTTCGGAATTGCCCTTTTTTGTACGCCGTCGTTTCGGTATCGTCCTCGTAGAGATAACCGCTGTCACTGGCCTCCTTGCAGGGATAAAAGTCATAGACGAGTTTATCCCACTTCTGTTCTTTGGTATTCTTCGCCTCGTATGCAAGCGGGATCAGCGCGCCAAGCCGCACGAACAGCGGCATTTCGCGCAGACCGTATTGGCGCGAAACCGTCTTTCCGCCATTATAAACTTTTCCGCTGAACACGTCTATCCACTTGCCTTCTGGAAGATAAATTTCCGTTTTATCATCCTTTTTAACGTCGCAGTAATACAGGGCAATCGCCGCTTCGCCGCCCGCTTGGAAATATTCGATTTCCACCTTGTGCGGCACGCCCCCTTCTACGACCTTCACGGGAAAATTCATTGCCGAGTGCAGCGTTTTATCCTCGAACACCTTTTCGCCGTCGATCCACACCGTTGCCCCGTCGTCGCAGCGTACGACGAGTTCCACGTCTTTGTCGAACTTCACTTCCGTTGTAAACCGCGCCGAGAAGTTGTAGACGGGCACTCCCTTTTCGGGCGAGGTATGATTGAGCACGATATTCAGGCAATCGTATGTTGCCGTTGCGATCGGTTCGCCTTCGAGCTCCGTGCCGTTGTAATACACGGCGAATACAGGCTGCGAAAAATATTCCTTTTCCGCCGCTACGGCGTTTCTGCCTGCAATCGGCTTGATTAAAATATTATTGCCGAGCAGATACTCGTCGTTGCATTTCAACGCACGTTTATCGGTCGGATATTCGTAACCCAACGCCTTAAAAATGGGCAAGCCCGTTGCGTAATTTTCGTACGCGTTTTTGTAAATTACGGGCAACAGCCTGTAACGCAAGTTGTTGTACTCGCGCACGATATCGAGCGTTTCTTCGTCGTACGCCCACGGCTCGCGCCAACGCTTGACGTAGTTGGTGCAATGCGGGCGGAACACGGGCGAAAGCGTGCCGAACTGCATCCAACGGATAAAACCCTCTTTGTTGGGGTTGCCGACATGCCCGCCGCAATCTGCGTTGCAATATGCGATCCCGTCGTTTCCCGCTTTAATCATCGTAATAATCTCTTGCGCGAGCGAATCGGAATCGCTCAAAACGTCCCCCGTCCACTGTATGCTGTAACGGTGCGACGCGCTGTCGAGAATCTTATCGAAGGTGCCGTTATCTACGTTTACGACGTTTCCCATGATTACGGGACGACGGTAAATTTCTTGATCGCCCGCGACCTTCTGCCAATGGTGGCGGGTAACGTCGGCAAACAGATACAGTCCGAACGTTTCCCAACGCACGCTTTTCGTGGGCGATACGAGGTGCGAGCTCCAATTGCGGTCGTACCACCAGATATCCAAACCCTTTTCCAAAAGCGAAAGCAAATTCTTTTCGCGGTATTCGATTTCTTCGGGCGCGAATACCTGCGCGCCGCCTACGGGCTCGGGATGATCGTTGAACATGATTTCCACGCCGTGTTCATGCGCAAAGTCTAAAAACCGCTTCATGTCGGGGAACAGCTTCGTATTGATATCGTAACCCCATCCATGCTCGCAACTGCGCCAGTCGGTATCGATCACCATGACGTCGAGCGGTACTTCATGCTTTTCATAATCCAAAATCAGTTGCTTTGCCTCTTCCTCGGTATAGGCATAATATTTACTGTTCCAGCCGCCGAGCGTGGAAAGGCGCACGAGCTCGTTCCGCCCCGTAAGCTCCACGTACAGACGGCGGAGTTTCTTTGCGTCCTTTTCGCATAATAACAAATAGATATCCTCTACGTTTTCCTCTATCGTAAACTCGCCTTTTCTGTCTTTGGAATATCCGCCCTCTGGCACGAAAATGTGCGGTGTATCCGAGAGTGCGAACGCTTCGGGCGTCTTATCGAGCGCGGGCAGCTCGCCGCTGTTGGCAAGTTTTTTGTATGTATAAATCTTCTTGCCGTTTTTCTCTAACCGCACGCCTTTGAGCGAGGTTGTGTTTTCGGGCAGATACAGCTCGTATTCGCCAAAGCAGACAACGCCCTCTTCCTGCGTGTAAGCAACGCCGCCCGAAAATCCCGACCTGTTCGGAATAAAGAATGTGTCTTTATCGCAGAACTTGCCGTTCTTCCCGCATTCGATACGAACGATTTCTTCACTCAAAAGTTCTACGCGAATATTGCCGTAAATAGTTTGTTCCATAATAGTACTCCTTCACAATGAATATTCAACCGTTTGACTGTTTTGTACGGTTTTCTTTTCAATCTTGCCCTGATAGAACACGGCAATTCCCCGCACCTGCGGCATTCCGTTGTAAGTTCCCTCAGCCGCACCTACGGTAAGAGTAAGCCTTCCGTTTTGCGCTTTGGAGGTAATCTTCGTAGCGGCGTATTCGCCGCTTTGATAGCCGAGTGAAATTCCGTCGTCCTCGTAGAGTGCAAACTCGTCTTCCCCCTCGCCGAACACGACAAGCGTGAGCATTTTTTCTGTACCGTCGAGCCAATTTCGCTCTTCACCGAACGGAATCACGCTGCCGGCGCGCACGAACACGGGAAAGTATTCCAAATTTGATATATCGACCGCGATTTCCTTTCCGCCGGGATAAATTGCACCCGTAAAGAAATCTACCCAATCGGTGCCCTCGGGCAAATAGACTTGTATGGTATCGCCGCCGTGCCATACAGGCGCAACCAAAACTCTGCTTCCGAGCATATATTCGTACGGATATTGATTTTGATTACAGTTTTTGTCGTTTTCAAATTCGATCATTAAGGGGCGGGTCATGGGCAGACCCGTATCGTACGTCTCCCGCGCGAGCGTGTATAGATACGGAAACAACCGATAGCGCAGCTTGATAAACTTGCGCAAAATCGCCTCCTGCGCCCTATCCTCTTTCGTTTCCGCCGCCTCTTTCTCCGCGGTCTTTTCCTTGCCGATCGCCATGCTCTCCGCAAGTAAATCAGGATCGTCCGAGGTATCCCACGGCTTGGGCTGATGCGAACGGAGTACCGAATTGAAACATAAAAACTGGCAGGACCGCACGCTGATTTCCCGCTTTGCCATACGCATACAGTCGTTCGTGAGATAGGAGATTCCTTTCAACGCGGCGTGCTCGTTCGTGATCGCTTTGATCTGAAACGCCAGATCCTCCCATCTTTTGAACGCCATATCCCCCGTCCAGCGATAAGGCGTTCTTCTGCCGCCGACGCGTTGATGAACGGGTAAAAGCATCTGATCCTTCGTCCAGCTCATTTCGTAAAACAAATCGTAATTGCCGAGAAACGCCGCGCGGCGGCTCTTTCCGTAATAAGATTGCATTCCCGCATAAATGCGTGCGTCGGTCACATCGGTCTTGCGCGTATCCTGCCAAGTGCCGCAAATGCCCGCGTCCATCAACCCGTGCATTTTGTTCCACCAAAGCTCGGCGTCATATTCCGCGCAAACCCAGTCCTCATCGCTTCTGCCCTCGTATGCGGGTATGGAATGGTGGATAACCATAACGTCGTAGTGAAGCGCTTGCAATTCTTTTATCATATCTTCGGGCGAGAGCGGCTTTTTATATTCGCTCGACCAATCGAGGCGGCTTCCCCACGGCAGCTCCTTGCCGCCGTCCGAGCCGTCGCCCCACTCGTAGTCGATAATCAGCGTATCGCAGGGAATATCCCGCGCGCGCAGTTCGCTTGCTACCGCCATCAGCTTTTCCTGCGTGCCCCGCGCGCTGATGTGCTGCGTCTGCGTATAGCCGTACGCCTTTTTTAAGAGCATCAGTTCCGCACCGACCAGCTCGTTATATTGCCTGTAACATTCCTTGTAGTTCTCTCCCCAAAGAAAGTACGTATCAAATAATTTATCGTCGGCAAGCGGAATATCGTACAGCCCCGTATCGCGATTATAAAACCAATGGCAGTGGCGCGAACAGGCGTTATATTCGTTGAAATGACTTGCCGAATCGAACACGATACAGTGATTGCAAAACATACCGAATTTCGGTGCTTCGACGGGATACAGACGCGTGCCGTCCGAAGAATAGACCATGAACCTGCCCGTGTTTTTGCGCACGTAAATCCGTAATTTCGCAGTGCGTATTTCGACCATGGTGTTGTCCGATTGATCATCGGCGGTATAATTCACCGTTGCCCATGCTGCGGTATGCCCCACGGCAAAAGGGATTTCATAACATACGGGGAAACATTCTTCCCCTAACTGCGAAATGCGAACGCGGAAACAAGTTTCGGTGAACAGATCCAGGCGAATTCCCTGTGAAATTTCTATGTGCGTGCAATATTCCATATAATCCTCGATATCGATTCAAAGAACGGAAATTTCCCCGTCTTTGATTTTGATTTTTGCGGATAATTTTTCGTCGGCAACCGACGCACCCACGATAATTTCGTATATGCCGTCCTCGATATTCCAACAATTTTCCGAAACCGACCAATACTCAAACGCGCGCTTGCCGAGCACGACTTGCACCTTTTCCGTCTTACCCGCTTTTACGAGCGTCTTTACAAACCCTTTCAATTCTTTATACGGGCGGTAGATATACGAGCTCATCGCGCGCACATACACCTCAGACACCTCTTTGCCGTCTATGCCCGAAGCGTTTTCGATTTCAAAATTTACTTCTAATGTTTCGCCCGCCGCTTTCAGCGAAAGATTTTTATACTCAAATTCCGAATAACTCAACCCGAAGCCGAACGGGAACTGCACGGGCACGTCGTACGTATCGTAATAGCGGTAGCCCACGTCCAAGCCCTCTTCGTAGCGGGTAACCTTGCTGTCCAGATATCCCTTTGATGCGGGAGCATCTTCGTAGCGAAGCGGGAAGGTCTCCGTCAGCTTCCCGCTCGGGTTTACCTTGCCCGTCAAAACGTTTGCGATCGCCTCGCCGCCCCGCTCCCCGGGAAACCCCACGTACACCACCGCCGCGACCTCGTTTATCCATTCGCTCATATCGATCGGCGCGCCCGCGAACAGCACTACCACCGTGTTTTTGTTCACTGCCGCCGTATCTAAAATCGTCCGTACGGGGGCGTCGCATAGCGTCATTCTCTGTCTGTCGCCGCCCTCGCTTTCTAGGTGCGCGCCCGTACCCGCAAACACAATATTTACGTCGCTTTCCGCCGCGTTATCCACGGCGTTTCCGGGAATCATAAACGAGCTGTCTACCCCGTCGTCCGAAAACGCAGGCTCGAAGCTGAGCTTTCCGCCGTGTACCCTCTGCATGATTTCGAGCATATCGAACATGGGAGTAATGCGTTCTACCCAGCCCGAACCGCCGCCGCTGATCAATTCGGGTTTCTTGCGGTCGTACGCGCACGGACGGGCGAACCACCCGCACATGGAAATACTCTGCCCTTTTTTCAGGGGAAGCACGCCGTTGTTCTTCAACAGCACGATGCCCTCTTCCTCCGCTTTCTGCGTAAATGCGATCCGCTCTTCCTGTGTGCGCTTGCGTTTCTTACCCTCCTGCATTTCCTTACAACGGTACACTAAGTCCAGTACCCGCTGCGCACAGATATCGATTTCTTCCTCTGTAATTTTTCCCGCCTTGAAGTCGTCAACGAGCGCGTCGAAGTGTTCGGGGTGATAGGGCATTTCCAAATCGCACCCCGCCTGCGCCGCCTTCGTTCTGTCGCGTACGGCGTCCCAGTCCGACATAATCAGACCGTCGAACCCGTATTCGTTTCGTAAAATATCGTAGCCCTTTTTATACTCCGAGCCGAACACGCCGTTGATGCGGTTGTAGCTCGACATCAGCGAAACGGGCTTTGCCTCGCAGGCAATCTCGAACGGTTTATAATAGATCTCTCTGAGCGTTCGATCATCAACCTCGCTCGATTGTTGTAAGCGGTTGTATTCAAGGTTGTTGCAGCAAAAATGCTTTACGCACGCACCCGCGCCCTCGCTCTGCAACGCCGATATATACTGTTTTGCCAGTGTGCCCGCGAGGTACGGGTCTTCGGAGAAATACTCGAAGTTCCGTCCGCACAGGGGCGAACGTTTAATCGTCACTCCCGGACCGAGCAGAATATCCGCGCCGTAGTCGAGACAATCGTCCGCAACACATTCCGCGTACGTCTTTACCGTATCCAAATCCCACGTGTGCGCAAGCATTTGCAGCGACGGATAAGAAACCGACGGCTTTACACCATCCCAGCTTTCGGGATTGACAGGCATACGAATCCCCATGCTTGCATCGGTAACGCGCACGTATGGAAGCTTGCCCTCGAAGTCGCAGGTATGCCAACAGTCTTTGCCGCAAATCAGGCGCAATTTTTCTTCCGCCGTCAGATCTTTGAGTGTTTTTTTCATTTTTTTCTCCGTTTGTCCGTTTGAACAATTTATTTTTTTACCGAAACCCGCACCGTTTTAAACGGTGCGGACTCCGCTTTACAAAACCATATTTGTCTTTCTCAATCGTTTTCGTACGCCTTATCGAACACACATTTCGGATCGCTCACGCCGACGCAAATAGCGGCTTTCGTTACGACCGCTCTCCAACCCTCTACGCTCTCTGCAGGGTTCGCCGCAAGACGGATGAGCGCGTCTGTCGTGCCG
>JAETTR010000051.1 GCA_021768985.1 Bacillota bacterium | reverse complement strand
GATCGTATCGTTGAATACGGCAATCCCGTTCGTCTGCGTTTTCGCGTTCAGATTCTGCACGTTTGCCGTCGTGCTCTGCTGTGCGGCGGGCAGCTCCGAAGTTCCGCCCGTCCAGCCTTCGCCGTAGACGATCGCCTTCGGATTGACCTCGTGCACCGCCTCTTCGATCGCCTGCATGGCGGTCACGTCGTGTAACGCCATCAGATCGAAGCGGAACCCGTCCACGTTGTACTCCTTCTGCCAATGGCTGACGGAGTCGACCATATACTTGCGGAACATGATGCGGTCGGACGCCGTTTCGTTGCCGCAACCCGAACCGTTGGAAGGCGCGCCGCCCGCCGTGTAGCGGTAATAATAGTTGGGCACGATTTTGTTGAGGTTGGAGTTCAGATCGTAGGTGTGGTTATACACCACGTCCATAATCACGCCGATCCCCTGTTCGTGGAGCGCCTGCACCATTTGCTTGAACTCTCTCACGCGCACCGAACCGTCGGCGGGATCGGTGGAATAACTTCCCTCGGGCACGTTGTAGTTTTTGGGATCGTACCCCCAGTTGAATCCGTTCGACTTGCTCTCGTCTACCGAGGCGTAATCGAAAGAAGGCAACAGATGAACGTGCGTGATTCCGAGATTTTTCAGATAATCCACGCCGACGGGCTGACCCGCCGCGTTTTTCAGTCCCGTCTCCGTGAAGGCAAGGAACTTGCCGGGGTACTGCGAACCGGGAAGATCGATGGAGAAATCTCGCACGTGCACTTCCCAGATTTCCGCGTCCGTATAATTTTCCACGCCCGCGGGATCGTAAGGCGTCGTCGTCCAGCCCGCGGGGTCGGTCGTATCGAGATCGAGAATCATGCCGCGGTTTCCGTTCAGACCCGCCGAAACCGCGTAGGGATCGACCGCTTCCTGCGCGCCCGCGCTCGTCGTGACCGTATAGGTATAATACTTGCCCGAAAGATTTTCGTTTGCCGTATAACTCCAAACGCCCTTCTCGCCCTTCGTAAGATCGACGTTCGAGGTCGCGCTTCCGCCGGAACCCGCCGCAAAGAGATTGAGCACGACTTTCGACGCCGTGGGCGCCCAAAGACGGAAGACCGTCTGATCCGCGGAAAGCTCTACGCCGAGCTTGCCGTCGTATGCGTAGTTCTGCTCGAATTCCTCGCTGCTGAAATAGGTGTTCGGCATGACGGCGATGGGATCGAGATCGGCAATCTTCAGGGTGTACGCCTTCGTAATGTCGAGCGGCTGTTCCGTTTCGATCGTGCCGTAAGTGGTCTTGCCGCCCGTAAGCGCTTTGAGCGCCACTTTGCCGCCGCCCGTCTGCGTGAGCGAAATATCGTCCAACGTAACCGCCTTCGCCGCATTCAATACGTATCTGATATGGGTCAGGTCGCGCATATCCGCCGATTCGATGTTGAGCATAGGTTTGAGCGTTACCCCTCCGTCCGCACTCGTATAATTTTTTGCGTCGCCCTGTTTGAGATACAGGAACGTTTCGCGTTCTTTCAGTTTCACCGAACGGTCCGTTTCCACGGCGTCCTTTGTCGCCGAGCCCCAGCTCGTGCCGCCCGGATCGGAGCATGCCGTACGCACGATAAAGCCCACTTCGGTAATGCTCTCCGGAACGTTCAAAACAACCTTCCCGCCGTACTCGCACGCGTGCCAGGTATAACCGCGCCCAGCGACGGTGCCGTACCACAGCCAGAGATCGCTGTCCGCGTAACCCGCCTCGCGCTTGTAGTAGACCGTAAGCTGTTTCTTACCGTCTTCGAGCGGAAGGCTGTACTCTTCGTCTTTCCCGTCATCGGGGTCCTTGGGCGGATTATTTCCGCCACACGCACAGAGCGTGAACACCATGGCAAGCAACAACGAGACGATTGCAACTAACTTCTTCATAATTCCTCCCTTTATTTTTTATATTCTGCCGCTTTTTACAGCCAAACCGAGTAACTTTCTTTGCAGCTTCTTCGAAAAATCGGACTCCGTAAACCGATAGGACCAATTCTCCGCGGATACGGTGGCAGGCAGATTGATGCGCCCCTCTTTGCCCGTATGCAACGCGTCCTGCAACGGCAGGACGACGATCTTTGCCCTGCTCGCGTACAACAGCCGCAGAATGCTGTCGCAGATTTGCCCGTCCGTGCGCGTCTTTGCGCGAACGCCCGCGAGCGCGCACTCCCGCTTCAGATCGGCTTTCATGATCTTTTTCGCGTCGCCCTTCGTCGCCGACACCCGCTGATAAAGCGTTTCGTTGTCGTGCGTGCCCGTGTACACGACGAGGTTTTCCCCGTAATTGCTCGGCTTGTGCTCGCAATCGGCGTCGCCGCCGAACGCGTGTTGCAGAATCTTCATGCCGGGGTAACCCGTCTGCGCGATCGCCGCGCGCACCTCGTCGGTCACGAGCCCCAGATCCTCCGCAACGATTTTCGCGTGTTCCAGCCCCCGAAAGAGCTCCGCGCCGGGACCCGTTCTCCACTCGCCGCAGCGGGCGTCCCGCATGCCCTCGGGGATGCAGTAATACCGCACGAACCCGATAAAGTGATCGATACGCACCCAGTCGTACAGTTCGAGCGACTCGCGGATCCGGTTTTTCCACCAGGCGTAGCCGTTCCGCTTCATCTTCGCCCAATCGTAAACGGGATTGCCCCAGAGCTGACCGGTGTCGGAGAAGGCGTCGGGGGGAACGCCCGCCTGCACCGCGGGATTGCCTTCGCCGTCGATCAGAAACAGCGATCTGCGGTCCTGCCACATTTCCACGCTGTCACGGGAGAGGTAGATGGGCATGTCGCCCATGATCTCCACGCCGCGCCCGTTCGCATATTCTTTCAGCGCTTTCCACTGCCGCAAAAACAAAAACTGCGTAAACTGCCAGAACTCCGCGTCGTCACGGTGGGCGGCTTCAAACGCGGACGCAACCGCTTCATCGTACTCCGCGTATTCCCCCCACTCCGTATAGGGCGCGCCGCCGAATTTTTCTTTCAGCGCCATAAACAGCGCGAATCCGCGATACTTCCCTTCCGCGAGAAACTCCCGCCACGCGCCGCCGTTTCGGTCGAAGCGCGAAAAAGCGGAGCGGAGCACCTTCGTCCGCAGAGCGTAAAGTTTGGAGTAATCCACCCGTCTCGGATTTGTTCCCCAATCGAGCGAAATATATTCTTCCGCTTTCAGAAGTCCTTCTTCCGCAAGCAGATCCAAATCGATCAAATAAGGGTTGAGCGCGTTCGCCGCGCAGGACTGATAGGGACTGTCCCCGTACGACGTGGGAAGGAGCGGCAACACCTGCCAGAGCCCGATTCCTGCGCCGTGCAGAAAATCGACGAACCGATACGCCGCCTTCCCCAAGGTACCGATTCCGTACGGAGACGGTAAGGAAGAAACGGGCATTAAAATTCCTGCCGTTTTTTGCATAATTTTCCCTTTTTTCTCTTTTCGTTTGCAATGATATCACACCTTTTCGAAAAATGCAAGTGTTTTTTCGAAAATTGTAAATAATTTTTACTTTGTGACATATTATCACTTTTTTCCGAAAATTCAGGGGTTGACAAACGGAAAACAATATGTTATAATAAAATAAAGGCAGAACGAGAAATGACGATCAAAGAAATTGCGGAAAAATTCAACATTTCGGTGGCAACCGTTTCCAAAGCGCTGAACGGCTCGAACGACATTGCCGACGAAACCAAAAAGACGGTTTGCGATTACGCGGAATCGGTGGGCTACCGCTCGCGGAAATCGATGACGATTAACGGACGGGTTGCCGTGCTCTGGGGCAAAGGCGAAAAGAAAGACGGCGCGAACTACGAAGTGTACCGCTCCTTCCGCGAAACGGCGGAACGGGCGCGCTACGTGGTGATCCCCGACGTCGTGACGGACGACTTTCGCCTGAACGATTACCTGGCTTACAACCATTTGTACGGCGCGCTGCTGCTCGACATCAACTTCAACTCCCCCGTTTACAGTCAGTTGAAGAAAGCGCGTTATCCCATCGTGCTGTTCGACAACTACGTCACGGGCAACGACAAGGTTTCGGGAATCGGGAGCGACAATATCCACTCCATAGAAGAAGCGGTAGACTATCTCGTTTCGCTCGACCACAAAGGAATCGCCTTCCTCGGCGGCGAACGCGCCTCGCTCGTGGGCGCGGAGCGTCTCGCGGGTTACGTTTTGGGACTTGCGCGCAACAGCATTGAATACCGCTACGATCTGACTTACTTCGGTGACTATTCCATGAAAGCGGGCGCGGACGCGGCGGACTATTTTTTGCAGAACAAAAAGGAATTTTCGGCAATCGTGTGCGCGAGCGACAGCATGGCGATCGGCTTTATCGACCGTATGCGCGGCGCGGGCAAGAAGATTCCCGAGGATTACTCCGTCATCGGGTACGACGATTTAAAGACCGTACGCAACGCGGAATACAATCTCTCGACCGTTCGGCAGGATTTCGACCTGATCGGCGAACGGGCGTTCCACATTCTGGAGAGCACCATGAAAGGACTTTCCGCCCAACGCGCAACGGTGGGCTGTACCCTCATCACCCGCGGAAGCACGCAACAAAAACAATAAATTCGCATAGAAAAAGACGCCGCTTGCAAGCGGCGTCTTTTTATAATTCCCGATTTTCGCATAACCGAAACAGCGTTTCGGAAAGCTCTTTTACGTCGGACACTTCGATGTCGGGCACGGACGGATTCGGATACTCGCCCGACTGTTCCGTCCGCATATAAACGGTCGTCATGCCCGCCCCTTTCGCGCCGCCCACGTCGTCGCGCAGATCGTTCCCCGCGTAAACGGTATTTTCGGGGATTAGACCGAATTTTGAGATCGCATGTTCGAAAAACCGGAGGTCGGGCTTTTTCCAACCGATTTCCGAAGAAAGCATGATACCGTCGAAGTATTGCGCCAAACCGTTCTCTTCCAATTCCGCACGGGTAAAACACGCCTGCGCGTTGGAGAGCAAATACAGCTTCGCACCCCGCGCTTTCAACTCCGCGAGCATTTCGGTTACGCCCTCGAACGGACGGCAGCGGATCACGGATGCTTTCCGAAAAGCATAAGCGTATGCGGCAGGATCGCCGACGTTCTTCGTTCCGAACAGCCGTTCGAACACGGGCAACAAATCGAATTCCTGTTTTCGCTGTCTCGATCTCTCCCGTTCGCACAGGAGCCGATAGCGTTGCTTCCATTCTTCCCCGCGCCGTTCCCCTTTCAGCAAGCCGCAAATTTTATTCCAAAATTCTTCGCTTTCCTCGTCGGTACGAATATCGAGCAATGTGCCGTATAAATCAAAACAAAAATCTTTCATTTTAAAATGTTACGAAACAGATTTTTTATTTGCCCAAATCTTCCCAAAAACGTTTTTCCATTTTCAAATGGCTCTTCACCCGCCGCAACGCCCTTTCGTGCGCGAGATAATTTTGTCGTTTGTCCTCTTCCAGCCCTTTGAACCACTTGCCGCATTTTATCTTTTCGACGATAATCAGCGCAAGGAACCCGACGAGCGAAACCGCAAGCGCGCCGAAAATCAGTCCGATATATAACTTCGCGCCTGCCGCCGATATCAACGATAACAAAATGATGAATATCACAGTGGCGACAACCAAAACGGTGACGAGCCCGAGAATGCGCGAGGAGATGATGCTCCCCTTCGCGAACTCTTCTTTGGAGCAATTTGCCATATAAAACGCATCGCGGACAAAACGAAAAAAGTACACCGCGGCTATGAACGGCACCGCAAACAGGACGAGAACCAATAAATAGACCACGACCATCAGTATTCCGGGTAACGCGGACAATCCCAACGAGCCGCGCAAAACATCGGGCTTAAACAGCACTTTTATAAACTCGCCGAGCCCGCCCAGATCGGAAAACGCTTTAACCAGCTCGTTATAAAGAAATCCGAGCCCGATCATGATGCCGACAAACAGCACCGCCGAAACTATGGCGACAACCCAAAAAGCAATGCGCGGTTTTTCGGGCTTCGTCAATTCGTATCCGAGAACCGGCACGTCGATCCCGCGCCGTTTCCCGCGGCGGCGCAAGCGTTGCACGCGCTTATACGCAACCTTCCCGTAACACGTTTTCTCGTAATCCCGTTCGATTTCCGTCGTCGTTACCGCGTCATCGAACTCGAACAAATCGTTTTGCATATTCTCCCCCTTCTTATCCCTTTCCGATTATTCCCCTTCATAGAAAGCTTGTAAAATCAGTATAACATACTGTCTTCAACAAATCAAGCGAATACGTTATAATTCTTAACAAAAAGGATTCATTTTCGAAAGGTAGAAATTCTCTGCACAAAAACGGTTGACAAAGTTTAAAAAAAACGTATAATAAAAGATACGCTACGGATTTGCAATACGGGCCTGTTTCGGATTCGATTGCAAGCGGATTCCGTAGGACGCACGCCGGAGGCTCGGCTCCGTAAAAACGGATTTCATTTAAATGCTGATAATAAAAGCAGAAGATCGACCGCTGCTCGTCGGGTTTCCCGCCGCGTAGCACTTGCGGCTTAACAGCGTTAAGCTCCGTCCTTCCCGCATTGCCTACGGTGCGGATCAGGGCGTCAATGCAGTAGGGAACGTTGCCTGCGGGTTGGTTTCCCCCCGCTCGGAATGAATTTCGGAAACATGCCCCTCGGCAGTTTGTCTGCGGACTGCCTTTCGGCGAGATCGACCACAGACTAAGCGTGTAGTGTCCGCGGGTGAACCTTGTAAGACCGCAGTTCAATTCTGCGCAGGTCCACCACATCGCAACTCCGCGCGGTATGCAGGAAATTGCGCAAGCGCGAAATCCGTGCCTATTACGCGGGTTGCTCCTTTTTCCAAAAAAATACTCCGTCTTTTATTGGGAGTCCTATCATCCGTATTGTGCAATATTGTGGGGTCATAGCGCAGTTGGTAGCGCGTTTGCGCGAGGCTTGCCGACGCTTTGCGGCTCTGCCGCAAAATGGCGTTGTTTTGGAGGGATACCGACAAAACGGAATGCCGTTCGAATTTAATATCGTTATGGGGTCATAGCGCAGTTGGTAGCGCGTTTGAATGGCATTCAAAAGGTCAGGGGTTCGACTCCCCTTGGCTCCACCACCACAGGAGCTGTTGAACACCGAGGGTTCGCCTTTGGCGTCCGCAACTCCACCAATCATGACCTTAAACAGTTCGTTTAAGGTCATGATTTTTTCGAGAATATATTAAAGCGTTACAAAAACAACTTCAAGACGATATGTCGGGGTTGCAGAAACAAATAATTTTTTAAGGAGCACATTATGAATCAGTACAAAGGCACACAGACGGAAAAGAATCTTGAATCGGCTTTTGCCGGCGAATCG
>JAETTR010000050.1 GCA_021768985.1 Bacillota bacterium | reverse complement strand
ACGCGCTCGATATTCCAGAATACGAAATCTTTGAAGATGCAGGATATTCCGCAAAGAATACAGACCGCCCACGTTATCAACAGATGATGGCGCGATTGCGCACGGGCGAATTTTCTCATCTTATCGTCTGGAAGATTGACCGCATTTCCCGTAACCTGCTTGATTTTGCTGCGATGTACGAAGAACTGAAACGTCTCGGCGTTGTATTCGTCAGCAAAAACGAGCAGTTCGACACCTCTACCGCGATAGGCGAAGCAATGCTCAAAATCATTCTGATCTTCGCGGAACTTGAACGCAAGATGACTTCTGAACGTGTAACTGCAGTAATGGTATCACGAGCAAATAACGGGCAATGGAACGGCGGGCGCATCCCCTTCGGCTACGCCTACGACAAGGTAACTAAAATCTTCTCTATCAACGAAAAGGAAGCCGCCACCGTCCGCGCTATCTACGACAAATACGAGGAAACCCACTCTCTCTTGCAAACGTGCAAATTTCTGAATGAAAACGGTCTTTCTACTCGCAGCGGAATCCCGTGGAATCCCACCACTGCAAGGACTATGCTCTCCAACCCGTTTTATATCGGAAATTATCTTTACAACAAACACGATTTGAGCAAGACAAACTACCGTCTGAAAACAAACCGCCGCCCAGAATCGGAATGGATTTTAGTCGAAGACCACCACGTTCCTATCGTTGACCGCGAACGCTGGGAATCTGTAAACGACCAATTAAAGGCTAATCGACGCAGCAATAAAGACGGCCCGCGTACATACACGAGAGTAAACACTCATATCTTTGCTGGACTGCTGATTTGCGGTAAGTGCGGCTCACAGATGTGCGCCACTATTGACCGTGAACGCGACGACGGTTACAGACCATCTATATACTTATGTTCTCGCCATCGCCGCTTTAATGATTGCCCCAACAAGTATATATCTGACATCGTTGTGGGACCGTTCATATTGAACTACGTAGCAAACATCATCAAGGCGCAAAACAATTTCGGCGCGACCACCAGCCTTGAAACTTTTGAAAAGAAACTGCTTCGCGGCGACGTGTTTTCCGGCGTAACAGGAATAGACAAAACTGGACTTCAAGAAATGTACGATATGCTCCGCGCCGGCAAATTCGGTACAGACATTTACGAGCCTAAAAGCGTGACCGTCGATGACGCAGAAGTAAACGAGCGCGACTTGCTTCTTACAGAGAAACGTAAAAAAGAACGTGCGCTTGCACGTTTGAAAACTCTCTATCTATACAGCGACAGCGATATGCCTGAAACTGAATATTTCATCGAGCGAAAGACTATTACCGACGACCTTGAACAAATTGATGCCCGGCTTGAAGAGATAGAAAAAAACGCTTCCGCTTCGTTCTCGATCTCCGACGAGGACTTTATCGCAAAAGCGTCTTACTTCATTATGAGCCAACAACTACTTACAAAACGGTATGTAAACTTTGATACGATGATACGGAAAATCGACACAAAAATCATAAAGGATTTCGTCAATTCTGTCATAAAAAAAATTGTAATTCTGGATGGCAAAATCATATCAATCCGTTTCAAAAACGGCATAGAACACAAATTTTTGTACGAATAGCAAAATCCTACAAACACATCATATTGTATCGAAAGACCGCAGGATTAGCCTTTATCTACTATATCTTGCGGTTTCTCTTTATCGTCGTCGCTCCTGCCTACAATAAGCATCGCGTCGCCGAAGGAAAAGAAACGATATTTCTCTTTCACGGCAATTTCGTAAATTTTCATCACTTCCTCCCGCGAACAGAGCGCGGAGACGAGCATCAGAAGGGTGCTTTCGGGCAAATGAAAATTGGTGATCAGCGCGTCCACGCATTTGAACCGATACGGCGGATAGATGAAAATTTCGGTGTTCCCCTTGCAGGGTTGCAGGAAACCGTTCTCGTCCGCGACCGTTTCGAGGGTGCGCACCGAGGTCGTGCCGACGGCGATAATCCGCCGCCCCTCCCGCTTGGCGCGGTTGACGATCTCCGCCGCCTCCCCGCTCACCTCGTAATATTCGGAATGCATCTTGTGGTCGAGCACGTTCTCCTCTTTTACGGGGCGGAAGGTACCCAACCCCACGTGAAGCAATACCTCGGCGATCTCCACGCCCATACCGCGGATCTTTTCGAGCAGCTCGGGCGTAAAATGCAAGCCCGCCGTGGGCGCGGCGGCGGAACCGTTTTCCTTGCTGTACACCGTCTGATACCGCTCCGGATTTTTCAGTTTTTCGTGAATGTAGGGCGGAAGCGGCATGTTCCCCGCGCGGGATAAGACGTCCTCGAACGCGCCCTCGTAAAAGAACTTGACGTGCCGCTCTCCCGAATCGGTAATTCCCGTGATTTCCAGCGACAGTTCGCCGTTCACCGTAAGACGCGTGCCGATCCTGCACTTTTTCCCGGGGCGGACGAGCGCTTCCCACTCGTCGAGATTCAGCCGTTTGAGAAGCAAAACCTCCACCCTGCCGCCGTGCTCCGTCTGCGCGAACAGGCGGGCGGGCAACACCCGCGTGCGGTTGACGACGAGCACGTCGCCCGCTTTTAAATACTCCGTAATCTCGCGAAAAATTCTGTGTTCGATCTCCTTCGTATCGCGGCGGTATACCAGCAAACGCGAAGAATCGCGCGGCTCCGCGGGGGTCTGCGCGATCAGCTCTTCGGGCAAATCGTAATCAAAATCGCTCTTTTTTAAAATCATTCTTTCTCCGTTTCGGTAAAAGTCAGTTCCGCCCACGCGGGTAAAAATCCGCAACCGAGCGCGTTCCCCACCGATTTCAAATTACACCACGCCGCACAGTAAAAGGGAATTTTTCCGCGGGCAAACGTTTCGAGCGCAAGTCGGGAAGTCAGCGCGGAAGCGATACCTTTGCGGCGGTAGGCGGGCAATACGTCTACGCCGATCTGCCACATGGTTTCGCAATCGGCGGAAACGCCCGCCAGCCCGACCAAAATTTCGCCGTCGTACGCGCCGACGCAAAGCGCGTCGCATTCCGAACGGTCGCGGCAGAGCGCGTTGCCCCACTCGGGCGTATACAGGCTGCGAAAATCGGCGGGTTCCAGAATTTTAACGGGATAGGAACAGGGGATCTCTTTCAGCTTTTCGGGATCGGGCAAAAAGTACTCCGCCATATAGCGCGAACGAACGCCGTACGGCGCAAACGCGGCGTCGATCGCATGCAGAGCGGGCGTTTCGAAACAGTGCTCCACGGGATACGCGTTTAAAAACGAACGGACCGCTTCCTTCAAATCCTCCCGCACGCAAGCCACCACGTTGTTCCCGTAGCTTACGAGATTGCAGGCAAGCGGCTGTTTGAGATAGACCCGCGCGCCCGCCGTAACGCGCGATTGCACGATCACGTTTTCGGACCGGAAAAAATCCGCAGGCGCGCACCCGCAGTCGGTTGCCGATTGCGCCGCCGCAACGCGCAATATTTCCGCACGGGTCGGTTTAATCATTGTCGAAGAGCGAAGCCTGCTTCTTCGCGCTCTCGGGCATACGGACTCCCATGTGCTCGTAGCCGCCCTTCAAACAAACCCGACCGCGCGGCGTGCGGGCAATGAACCCGAGCTGCATGAGATAGGGTTCGTATACGTCCTCGATCGTGTTCACGTCCTCGTTGATCGTCGCCGCGAGCGTATCCAGCCCTGCGGGTCCGCCGTTGAATTTCTCGATCAGCGCGCGCAGAAGGTTCCTGTCCGTTTCGTCCAACCCGAGCTCGTCGATCTCCATTTTCAACAGCGCGCGGCTCGCCTGATCGCGGGTTACCGTCGCGCTTCCCGCTACGTGCGAGAAGTCGCGCACGCGCTTTAAGAGACGGTTGGCGATCCGCGGGGTGCCGCGGGAGCGGCGGGCGATTTCGTAACTGCCCCCCTCGTCCACCGAGATGCCGAGGGTGCGCGCAGAACGGGTGACGATCTGTTTGAGCTCCTCGGGCGTGTACATATCCAGACGGCACATGATGCCGAAGCGGTCGCGCAAGGGCGAGGAAAGCATGCCCGCCCGCGTGGTCGCGCCGATCAGGGTGAACCGTTTGAGCGGGAAACGGATATTGCGCGCGGAAGGACCCTTCCCCACGATGATATCGAGCGCGTAATCCTCCATTGCGGAATAGAGGATTTCCTCCACGGCGTGATTCAGACGGTGGATCTCGTCGATGAAGAGGACGTCGCCTTCGTTGAGATTGGTGAGAATCGCGGCGAGGTCCGCGCCGCGTTCGATCGCGGGACCCGAAGTCAGCTTGATCTGCGTGCCCATCGTATTCGCGATAATGTGCGCGAGCGTCGTCTTGCCGAGTCCGGGAGGACCGTACAGCAGAACGTGATCGAGCGCTTCCCCGCGTGACTTTGCCGCCGCCATGTATACGGAAAGATTCTCCTTTACCTTATCCTGCCCCACGTACTCTTCCATCGTCTTGGGGCGGAGAATGTTCTCCTCCATGTCGTATTCGCTTTTCGTACTCGTGAGAAGCCGCTCTTCTCCGTAATCTTCGTCAAACATAATAAATCCTCAATATTAAGACGCTTTATCCCTTTAACACTGCGCCGATGATTTCTTCCACCGTTTTGGCGCCGTTCGCTTTGGCGCGTTCCACGGCGCGCGCGCTCTCCTGCCGCGTAAACCCGAGCCCGATCAACGCCTCCAACGCGTCCTCGTCGTCCGCCGAAGCGGTCACGGCGATCCGCGCGGAAGCCGCTTCTCCGCCCAACAATTCGTCGGCGGAAATCTTGCCGTGAAGTTCCAGAATAATGCGTTCCGCCGTCTTTTTGCCCACGCCCTTCACGGACGAAAACCGTTTGGAATCGGCGGTGGCAATCGCCTCGGAAACGTCGGACGGGCGCATGGAAGAAAGAATCGCGATCGCCATTTTCGCGCCCACGCCCTGCACGGAAGTGAGTTTCAAGAACAGCTCTTTTTCCCGCACATCGGCAAAGCCGAACAAGGATATCCCGTCCTCTTTTACCTGTAAATAAGTATAGACCTCTCCGTCCTCGCCCGCTTTAACGCCGGAAAGCCGCGAAAACGCCGCGCCCGAACAGATCACCTCGTATCCCACGCCGCCTACTTCGAGCAGGACGTACTCCGGCGCAAGATATTTCACTTTTCCCTTTAAATAGCCGAGCATAGAAAACTCCTTTTTATTTTCTTCACACGATTTGTTTTTCGCCGCAACCCTCCTCGCGGTAAAATGAGAATCGCGTATTTTATTTGATCCCGAACATGCCCGCAAAGCGGCTCGTAAACGCATGGCAGAGCGCGACGCCGAGCGCGTCTGCCGCATCGTCGGGACGGGGAATCGATTTTAACCGCAAGTGCGAAGCGACGACCCGCTGCATCTGCCCTTTGTCCGCCTTGCCATACCCCGTAAGCGCCTGCTTGATCTGATTGGGCGTATATTCGAAAATTCTGCCGCAACGCTTGTTGCAGGTGAGAAGCATCACGCCGCGGGCATGCGCGACGGCAATACCCGTGGTGACGTTTTTCGAAAAAAACAGCTCTTCCATCGCCGCTTCTTCGGGGTGGAATTTATCAAACAGGCGGTTTACCCCCTCTTCGAGAATACAGAGACGCACCGCGAAGTTTTCGTCCGCCGGCGTTTTCACCACGCCGTAATCGACGGGAAAACAGTTCCCGCGCCCGTCTTTTTCGATTACCCCGTAGCCCATCGTGCCGTAACCGGGGTCCAGCCCCAAAATAACCATACGTTTATACTACCGCAAAAAGCGGATTCTGTCAAGAAGATTCGGCGCGCGCGGCGATTTTTTATGAAGCGCTCAATAAAATGAAACGATTTTTAACTCAAAACAGCTTGATTTATTCCGCAAAAAAGTGTACTATCTTTGAAACGGTCAGTAACGAAACACGAGGTAACGATATGAAACTATGGGAAGGTCGGTTTACGGCGCCGATGTCGGCGGACGCGGATACGTTCAACGAATCGCTCTCCTTCGACAAAAAACTGTATCGGGCAGACGTCACCGCTTCCGTGGCGCACGCCGAAATGCTCGGCAAACAGAATATCATCTCCCCCGAGGAAGCGCAGACCATTTGCGAGGGCTTGAAAGGCATTCTCGCCGATATCGAGAGCGGCGCGCTGGAAATTCAGGGTGCGGAGGATATCCACTCCTTTGTGGAGGGCGAGCTCGTTTCTCGCATCGGGGATACGGGAAAGAAGTTGCATACGGCGCGTTCGCGCAACGATCAGGTGGCGACGGACATGCGTCTCTACGTGCGCGACAGCATCGATCGGGCGATTTTTCTTTTAAAAGAACTCGTGGAAACGCTCTCCGACCGCGCGCACGAGGGCTTGCGCTACGTAATGCCGGGGTTCACCCATCTGCGCAAGGCGCAACCGATCAACTGCGGACAGTACTTTCTCGCCTATGCCGAAATGTTTTTGCGCGACCTCGACCGCTTCTCCGCGCAGCGCGAGCGCATGAACGTGATGCCTCTGGGAAGCGCGGCGCTTGCGGGAACCTCCTACCCCATCGACCGCGAATATACCCGCACTCTTCTGAAATTTTCGGATATTTCGCAGAACTCGCTCGACGCGGTTTCCGACCGCGACTTTATCGCGGAATATATCTTTTCCGCCTCCCTCGTCATGACGCACCTCTCCCGCCTGTGCGAGGACACCATTTTGTACACCTCCGAGGAATTCGGCTATTGGACGATTCCCGACGAATATTCGACGGGATCTTCGATCATGCCGCAAAAGAAAAATCCCGATCTGCCCGAGCTCGTGCGCGGAAAGACGGGGCGGGTCTACGGGCACCTTACGGGAATTTTAACCGTGCTGAAGGGGCTCCCTCTCGCCTACAATAAAGATTTACAGGAGGACAAAGAGTGCTTTTTCGACACCGAAGCCACCCTCTTCTCCTGCGTTTCCATCTATACCGCGCTCATAAAAAAAATGCAGCTGAACGTGAACGTCATGTTCGAGGCGGCGGGCGAGGGCTATTCCACCGCGACCGACGTCGCCGATTATCTCGCCAAAAAGGGAGTGCCCTTCCGCGACGCGCACGCGATTACGGGCAAAATCGTGCGCTACTGCATCGAGCATAAGCTCACCTTGCAGACCCTGCCTTTGAAGGTGTTTCAGGAAATCAGCCCCGTGTTCGAAAAGGACGTGCTCTCCATCGTCACGGTGCGCCTTTCCGCCGAAGGCAGGAACTCGGTGGGCGGCTCCTCGCAGGAAGCGACGCGCAAGAATTTGTACTCCGTGCGCAGGCGACGTGCTCGAACAGTCGTCCAACATAGGCATGGCAAGAATCATCACCCGTAAATACAACGACAACCCCGGAGCCTTCTACTCCCGCGTGAAAGCCCTCGGCTTCCTC
>JAETTR010000049.1 GCA_021768985.1 Bacillota bacterium | reverse complement strand
AAAAAAATCTGGCGTTAATTAACGCCAGACCCAAAAAGGTTTTAGGTTTCAAAAAACCACAAGATTTATTTGAACAATTTTTATCTGAGTGTTGCACTTAGTTTGACAATTCACTCCGTTCCGTGATTCCTTGTCCGCGCATATCCCGTCCGTCCGCCGCATAATTTATATCGAACGAGATTGTTTTCGGAAAGGGCGGAGGTGGATATCTTATGGAAAAATCGTTTATCAGACGGGCGGTCTGGGAGGTCGTGCGCACGGCGCTCGCGTACACCGTGTTTTGTCTGTTCGCGCTTTCGTTGGCGGCGCTCATCGTAAAGGCTTGCGCGCCTTCGGAAGGGGTGATCATCGGCATGAACTGGGGCGTGAAATGCGTCGGTTCTCTGCTTGCGGGGCTTTTGCTGATCGGCAAAGAGCGCGCGCTGTTCAAGGGCGGCGCCGCGGGAATTCTCGGCACGGTTCTCGCGCTGTTCGTTTTTGCGGCGATCGGCGGCGGGTTCCGCGTGACGGCGTTCTTTCTGCTCGAATTGCTCGTAACGGCTCTGCTGTGCGGATTCGGCGCGCTTGCGGGCGGGAAATTGCGGAAAGAATAAAAAAATCGCTTGCAAAATTGCGCGTAAGCGATTATAATAAAGGAAAAGAAAAAATTTTTGGAGATACGGTTATGATCAAAACGATTGCGAAACCCGCCGAAAAGAAGGTTACGGGCTGCGGCGAATGCAGAAGCACCTGCCAGTCCGCTTGCAAAACGAGCTGCACCGTAGGCAACCAGTCCTGCGAGCGCGTAACGAGAGAAGAGAAGATCGAAAGAAAGTAATCGAAGCATAAGATCGGATCAGCGCGGGGAGCGGCGGAAATCGTTGCTCCCTCGTTTCGCCGTACGGCGGTTTCCGAAACCCGACGAAGATGAAGGAGAGGGCATGGTTCACGTTTTTGCCTATCACGAGAAAAGATACCTATACGATACGGGGAGCGGTTCGCTCCACGAGTGCGACGAAAAGACGGCGGACTATCTTGCGGGCAAGCCCGTGGAGATTACCGACGGAGAGCTGAAAGAGATCCTTTCCGATATCGAGGGATTAAAGTCGCAGGGACTGCTGTATGCGGACGAGCCTGCGGCTTATCCCATGAAGAGCCGCGAGGCGAAGGCGCTCTGTCTGCACGTGAGCCACGATTGCAACCTGCGTTGCAAGTACTGCTTTGCCGACGAAGGAGCGTACCATTCGGTGCGGGAAACCATGTCCTTCGAAACGGCGAAGGCGGCGATCGACTTTTTGTTGAAGGAAAGCGGAAGCCGCAAAGTGCTCGAAGCGGACTTCTTCGGCGGGGAACCGCTGATGAATCTCGACGTGGTGAAGCGTACGGTTTATTACGCCAAGGAGGAAGCGGCGAAGCGGAATAAAAAGTTCCTGTTTACGACGACCACGAACGGACTGTTGCTCGACGACGACACGATCGAATTTTTCAACGCGGAGATGGAAAACGTGGTGCTCTCCCTCGACGGAAGGAAAGAAATTCACGACGAAGTGCGCAAAACGGTGAACGGTAAGGGCAGCTTCGACGCCGTGATCGGGAAAATCAAAAAGTTCGTAAAAGCCCGCGGGGACAAGCACTATTACGTGCGCGGCACCTTCACGGCGAAGAATCTCGATTTTTCCAAGGACGTCTTGTTTCTGGCGGACGAGGGCTTCGATTCCCTGTCCGTCGAGCCCGTCGTCACCGATATCCCCGATTTGCAGATCAGGGAGGAGCATCTGCCCGTCATCGAAAAGGAATACGAAACGCTCTGCGACGAATACGTGCGCCGCGAGGCGGCGGGGAAGGGGTTCAATTTCTTCCACTTCAACGTCGATCTGGAGGGCGGACCCTGTCTGAGCAAGCGGGTTTCGGCGTGCGGCGCGGGGAACGAATATTTCTCGGTAGTGCCGAACGGCGATATTTATCCCTGCCATCAGTTCGCGGGCGATAAAAAATGGCGCATGGGCAACGTGTTCGAGGGCAGGATCGACAAGGATTTGCGCGAAAAATTCGCGAAGAGCTGCCTGTTCACCCGCAAGAAATGCGGCGACTGCTTTGCGAAATTTATCTGTTCGGGCGGTTGCAATGCGAACAACTACCATTACAACGGCGACATCGACGAGCCGTACGAGATGACCTGCGCCATGATGAAAAAGCGGATCGAGTGCGCAATGCACGTTCTCGCGGCGCGGAAATCGCGCGAAAATTAAACGAAAATCCGAAAAATCGGCGCGTTTCGGCTTGACGGGCGCGCACGGTTTAATATATAATGATTAGAGTGAGAATTTTCCGGATTCGGTTTTTCCGATCCGGATTTTGACCGATAGAGTTTCAGGAGGAAGAAATGGGCAAGATTAAATCGGCGATTTGCTTAACGCTGTTCACGTTGCTGATTGCCGCGCTCTGCTTTATCTGCACGGTGTCGTTTTCGTACGGCACGAACAACGTGCACACGTTCAATTCCATTCTCCGCTTAACGGCGAAGGACGCCGACCTCGGCGCGCCTTACGGCTCGGGCGGGTACCTCGGCGGCGGCTATTCCGCGGTGTACTATCCCGAGGGCGTGATTTCGGAACAGGAATATGCGGACAACCTTGCGGGTTATCCCGACGATGAAAAGGGCAATGCGGATAAGGCGGATTACGTAGCGAAGTACGTTGCGTACGGGAATCTGTATCTCGAAAAGGAAACGGTCTGCGGCGGAAGCGACAAGAGCGAGCCGAGCGAGGAGTTCAAGGCGCAGTTTGACGACACGCTGAAAATTCTCGAAGCCCGTTACGCTTCCCTGAAAAAAGACGGCGTGCGCCTCGAAGTGCGCGACGGCTTTACGGTGGGCGTGTTCCTGCCCAAGGATCTGATGACGAACGAGCTCTACGCGTTCGCCTGCAACGCTTATACGGGCGACGTTACCGTGCGGTTCGGCACGGCGGCGGACAGCGCGGATACCATTCTTCCCGCTCGTACGAATAAGACGATTAACGACTATATCAAAAAGGCGTCCTCCCGCACGGCGGCGGACGGCACCGTTTACGTGGTGATCGAGTTCACCAAAGAGGGCAGAGAGGTGATCGCGGAAAAGACCGCGGAAGCTTCTTCGGGCAGTACGCTGTACTTTATGATCGGCGAGAATTCCGTCATTCCGCTTTCGGTCAGCGAAAAGATCGATCAGGACACCCTGTATATCAGCGGATCCTATTCGGCGGAGTCGGCGAAAATCTGCACGGAAGCGATCAACACTTCCTTAAAAGCGAACGGACAGGATTTGCTCGAGCTTACGGTGGGCGAAGCGACCGTGCACAAAGCCCTGTACGGAAACAACGCGCTGTACGGACTGTATATCGCTTACGGGGTATGCTTCCTCGCCATGGCGGTGTTCTTCTTCGTCCGCTACGGCAGACTTGCGTTCGCGCACCTTTACACCTATCTGATTTTCCTCTTCTGCATGATTCTCTGCGTATGGTCGATTCCCTTCCTGTATATCAGTACGGAAACCTTCCTTGCGTTGATGCTCGCGTCGCTGTTCCTCTGCGTCGGCAACGTGCTCGTGTTCGAGCGCGCGAGAACCTTCTATTCGCAGAACAAGGCGATCACCGTTTGCGTCAAGAACGCTTATAAAGAGAGCCTCTGGACCTTAATCGATATGCACGTGATTTTTGCGGCGCTCGCGTTTATCACGTTCGGGATCGGGCTCACCAATCTGAGCGCGTTTGCGTTCGTGTTCGGGCTGGGGGTTGCCTTCTCCGCAATCGGCACCATAGGTCTTACCCGCTTCCTGTGGGCGATCATGATGCCTTTCACAAAGGACAAGGGTCGCTTCTGCCACTTCAAGCGGAACCGTATTCAAGTAGAGGAGGGCGAAGACGATGACTAAGAAACTTCTGCCTGTCTGGATTGCAATTTCCTCGGCGATCATCATTGCCGGCATCGTGCTGTTCGCGCTGCTCGGGTTCAACCTTTCGGGCGAACGGCCGGACTATAAGACGATCGAAGTCAAATACGACGTTGTGACGGAAATTTCCGAGAACGGCGAAAAGTCGCTGGACGATACCGTGCGTGCCGCGATCAAGGCGCAAAAGCTCGAGATCGTCCGATTCGAGTCGGTCAAAGAAGCCGATTCGAACAGCGGCAGCGAAACGGGCAACACCGTGCTCGTGTACACCTTCTCCGACTCCGTTTCCGACGACGCGCTTGCCGCGGCGAAATCGGCGGTCGTTTCTGCGATCGGGAACGCGCAGAGTCAGGGAACCCTTCCCGGAACTTCGGAAATTTTCGTCAGCGCGCACGTAAGCGAGGGCAAAGCCTTTTATGAAGCGATCTGGCGGGGCGCGCTCGGGCTCGCCGTCGGCGCGATCGTCGTGCTCGTTTACGTCGGGGTGCGCTTCGGAATCGCCGCCGCGCTCACCGGTTTTACGACCTGCGCGCACGACGTGCTCGTAACGCTCGCGCTCTTTGCAATCACGCGGATTCCCGTATACGCGTTCGCGCCGTTGCTGTTCGCGGCGGTTGCGGCGGTCGTATCCCTGCTGTTGTGGCTGGTGCAGTGCGTAAAAATGCGCGAGAACTTTAAAACCAAGCCCTTCGACGGGTTGACCGCGGAAGAAGCGGTCGCGCAATCGGTGAAAACCTCCCGTAAATACGTGCTCGGCATTGCCATCGCGCTCGCCGCGGTGCTCGTGGTTTGCGGAGGCGTTGCTACCGCGGGGGTGCGGCTCTTCCTGTTGCCCGCGCTCGTTCCCGTGGCGGCGGCGACCTATTCCTCCATGTTGTTCGGACCCGCGCTTCACGTGTACGTCAAGGCGGCGTTCGACAAGCTGAAAGCGAAACGGAAATTGCGTTACGTCGGGAAAGCGAAAGCCGAAAAGGCGAAAGAAGACTGATATTCAACGAACGATAGCAAAGCGGCGGGAAACATATCCCGCCGCTTTGTGCCTTAACAGACGAATCGGGGGCGCAAGCATGAAAAAAATCGTAAAGGAATTCGAATTTACCGCATCGGAACAAGCGCGGGTGGAATCGCTCGCCGCCGAGCTCGGACTGAGCGCGACGACGGCGGGGATTCTCTTTTCCCGAGGAATGGACGACGCGGATAAGATGCGGGCGTTTCTGCACCCCTCGCGCGAGCACTTCCTCGATCCGTTTTTGATGCGCGGAATGAAGGAGGCGACGGAGCTCCTGACCCGCGCGCGCGACGAGGAATGGCGGGTGGCGGTGTTCGGCGATTACGACGCGGACGGCATCGGCGCATCGGCGATCATGTACCGCGCGCTCTCCCGTTTCGGAATCGAGCCCTATCTGTACGTGCCCGAACGCGCGGAGGGCTACGGCATGAGCGTGGAGGCGATCGATAAAATTTTCGACGAATTCCTGCCCGACCTCGTTTTGACGGTGGACTGCGGCATCTCCAACCGCAGAGAGGTGGAGTACATCAAGGAGCAGGGCGCCTTCGTGATCGTGACCGATCACCACGAACTGCCCGACGAGCTCCCCGATTGCATCACGGTAAATCCCAAATTCAAGGACGACTATCCCTACGACAATCTGTGCGGCGCGGGGGTGGCGTTCAAGCTTGCGACCGCGCTGTTGGGCGAAGGCGCCGCCGATCTGATCGACTTTGCCGCGCTCTCCACGGTGGCGGACAGCGTGCCTCTGTTGGGCGAAAACCGCGATATCGTCGCCGAGGGTCTGAACCGGATGCGCGCCGATTGCCGCCCCGCGATCGCCGCCCTGCTCGGAAAGGTGAGCGAGCTGACCGCGCAGACGCTGGCGTTTACCGTCGCGCCCCGCATCAACGCCGCGGGCAGAATGGGCGACGCGCGCGCCGCGCTCGAAATGTTCGTTTCGGAGGACAAGGAGGAGATCGCCCGCCTTGCCGAGCGGCTGAACACCTATAACGTCTCCCGCCAGAAATATTGCGACGAGCTCTGCGCGAGCGCGCTCGCCGAGCTGTACGCGGAGGGCGCGTACAAGAACGTCGTCATGCTCGCGGGGGAGCATTGGAACACGGGTACGGTGGGGATCGTCGCCGCGCGGCTTGCCGAGCAGTTCTCCCGCCCCGCGCTGATTTTCGTCAGAAGCGGGGATATGCTCCGCGGAAGCGCGCGCAGCATCGAGAACGTGAATATTTTCGAGGCGCTCAAAGCCTGCTCGCAGTACATCGAGGAATTCGGCGGGCACGCGCAGGCGGCGGGCGTGAACGTAAAGGCGGAGAACTTCGAGGCGTTGAAAAACGCGCTCGACGAGTATCTCGGTTCTCATTACAGCCGCGAGGACTTTGCGCCCGTCATTCCCGTAAGCGGCGAAGCCAAGGATTTCCGTCGGGTCGCGCGGGAGGTGGAAATGCTCGAACCGTTCGGCGTGGGTAACCGCCGTCCGCAGTTCGTGCTCCATGCGGCGGAGACCAACGCCGCGCCGATCAAGGAGCTGTCTCCCCATCTTTCCCTCTCGGTGGACCGGCTCGATCTGATGAGCTTTAACGGGAGCAAAAATTTAAAGATTTTAAAGAGCGATATGAAAAAAAATATCGTGATCGACTATAATTTCTCCACCTTCCGCGGCAGGGAATATTTAAAGGGGTTCGTGCGCGCCGTCACGTACGACGCGGCGAGCGGAACGCGGGTGGAGCTCGATCTGTTCGAAAACCGTCTGCTTGCCGAAGCGCGGCCCGAGCTTCCCGCGAGAGAGGCGGGCGCAGACGAATTGAACGCGCTGATCGCCGATTCGGTGCGGAAATGCGCGTACGGACTTTGCGTCGTGTGCTTCGACCGCGCCGCGCTTGCAAAGTATCCTTCGCTGGCGGGTATTCCCGCCGAAGCGTTCCGCATCACGACGGAGAGTGTGGAGAACGCCGTGCTCATCGCACCCGATCCCGATACCGATCTCTCCGCTTACCGCGATATCGTGTTCCTCGATTGCGCGGCGGGAGTCGGAACGGGCAAGGCGAATCTGTTTCGCGCGCGGGGCGCGCGGACAATCGAAGGGGTCGATCCCGCGCGAGAGAGCCTGCTCGGCGTGTTCGCGGCGATCCGTGCGTTCGAGGGCGCCGTCGTGGGCGAGAGCCTTGCCGACGCGGCGCGCAGTATGGGCGGGCTGTCCGTTCCGCCCGAACAGCTTGTGTTCGCGTTGGCGGTATTCCGCGAACTGGGGCTCGTGGAGCTGAAAGAGGGCAGATTACATATCGTACGCGGCAAAAAGACGGATCTGAACGACTCGGCGATCTATTCGGCGGTCGTCCGCCTGCGGGAGGGATAAACTGTGGAATCTATTTTGATGAAGATTTACGAATATTACACGGACAAAGACCGCGAAATGCTTCTGCGCGCATATGACTTTGCCAAGGCGGCGCACGAGAACCAGAAGCGCGCTTCGGGCGAACCCGATTTCATTCACCCGTGCGCGGTGGCGGAGATTCTCGTGGAGCTCGGTTTGAACGCCGAA
>JAETTR010000048.1 GCA_021768985.1 Bacillota bacterium | reverse complement strand
CAAAACTGGCTATTCTACCAATGCTGATGTGTTAGAGAGCCTGCGCGGCAAGCATCCGATCATTGAATGCCTGCTGGAATACCGGAAGCTGACCAAGCTCCATTCCACCTATATCGTAGGGCTTTTAAAGGTGGTAGGTGAGGATCAGCGTGTCCATTCCACTTTTAATCAGGCGGAAACACGGACAGGGCGGATCAGTTCCACTGAGCCAAACGTGCAGAATATCCCGGTACGGACCGAAGAGGGAAGCAAGATCCGGGAATTTTTTGTGGCGCGGGAGGGGTATACTTTGGTAGACGCCGATTATTCCCAGATCGAACTGCGGCTTTTGGCGCATTTTTCCGGTTGCAAAGCACTCATCGAGGCATACCGCAACGGGGAGGACGTGCATTCGGCAACGGCTTCCCGTGTGTTCGGCGTGCCGCAAAGCGAAGTAACTTCCGCATTGCGGCGGCGCGCGAAAACGATTAACTTCGGAATTATTTACGGAATGAGCCGCTTCGGGCTCGCCAAAGACATCGGCTGTTCCGTCACCGAAGCGCAGAACTATCTCGACCGATATTTTGCGTCTCACCCCGAAGTGAAAGAGTTTATGGACGAAAACGTGCGGCGCGCCAGAGAGGAAGGATACGTGACGACCATATTGGGAAGAAAGCGGTATATTCCGGAATTGAGGTCCTCGAACTTTAATTTGCGTTCGTTCGGCGAACGCGCCGCTATGAATATGCCGTTGCAGGGGAGCGCGGCGGATATCATCAAAATCGCCATGCTGCGCGTTGCGAAGCGGTTAAAAACGGACGGATTCCGCGCGAAGATGGTATTGCAAGTGCATGACGAGCTGGTACTCGATACGCCCGAGGAAGAGCGTGAATGCACGGAAAAAATGCTGAAAGAAGAAATGGAAGCGGCGATCGAACTGAATGTTCCGTTGATTGCGGAGGTTTCTTCGGGCAGGAGTTGGTATGATGCAAAATAAGAAGTTCGCCGTAACGGGCGGGATCGGGAGCGGAAAAAGCACCGTGTGCGAGTTGTTGAAGGCGCGCGGTTTTCCCGTTTTGTCCTGTGATGAGATTTCGCGGGGGTTCTGGCAGGAACCCGAATACCGCAGAGAACTTGCCGCCTTGTTTCCCGATTGCGCGGAAAACGGAGAAATCATAAAAGAGAAGCTCTCTGACCGCGTGTTCTCCGATCGGAATGCGCTCGCGTCGCTCAACGCCTACACGCACGGGCGAATCATGGGGCGGCTTTTTGCGCTTGCAAAACAATTTCCCGTTTGCTTTTGCGAAGTTCCGCTGTTATTCGAAAGCAATTACGAATCGTTATTCAATGGAATACTCGTTGTTATGCGTGCGCGGAAAACGCGGATTAACGGCGTAATCGAGCGGAGCGGACTGACGCGGGAAGAGGTTCTTTCCCGCATGGAGAATCAGTTTGATTACGATAACGAACTCGCGGGAAAAAGTTGCGTCGTAATCGAAAACGACGGGTCTGTTTCCGATTTGGAAACCGCGCTTGCGAATGCGTTGACACGCTTGGGAATTTCGTGAAAATTCAAACGAAAATTGTTTAAAAGTGTAAACAGCCGTTGATATATAAGTGTAGACGGTTGCGTGAAAACGAAATTTGAAGCCGTCGTACAAAAGGAGCAATGGAGCTATGACAATCGGAATTATCGTCGGAATTATTTTTTTGGCGATAGTGGGTGCGGGCATCGCTACGGCGGTGCTTTTTTGGAAGAAGAGAAACCGTACGGTTAAGTGGGTGGGTATCGGCGTGAGCGCGGCGTTTGCGATACTGTTTTTGATGATACCGTTCAGCTTCCATACCGTTAACCCCGGCGAGATTGCGGTAGTAAAGCATCTGGGCAAAGCGACCGCGGTTCGCACTTCGGGCACCTATTTCGACTTCTGGATTACCGATCAGTACGAAACTTACGACGCAAAGGTGCAAAATCTGGAGGTTCGTGCGAACACCTATTCAAAAGACGCGCAGACCATGGACATCGCCATGACGGTGCAGTTCCAGATTAAATCGGAAAGCGGGATCGCAATCGCCGAGCGGTACGGCAGCATTAACGCGCTTACCAAGCGGCTGGAGTCGGTCGCCGTAGAAAAGGCGAAAGCAACGCTTTCTTCCTATTCCGCCATGGAAATTATCGAAAAACGTTCGAGCATTTCCCCGCAGGTGGAAACGGTCATCAAAGAAGCGGTGGACGAAAGCTTTTACGTAAACATTGAAAAAGTCGTTTTGACGAATATCGATTTTTCGGACGCGTTCGAACAGACGGTAGAGGATAAGATGATCGCCGAACAGGAGAAGCTGAAAGCGGAGTACGAAAAGGAAACGGCGATTATTAAGGCGGAACAAGAGCTCGAAGTCGCCAAGTTACAGGCAAACGCCCGTATCGAAGCGGCGCGCGGCGATTCCGAAGCGCGCTTGCTTGCGGCGCAGGCGGAGGCGAACGCCATTCAGGCGAAGTCGATCGAAGTTGCGCGTGCACTCGGATTCACGATCCGCGAGACCGAAGTGACCGACGAGGAAAATCAGGTGTCCGTGAAATATGAAATTGACTTTGCGGGCAAAACGACGGAGGAAATCGGGGTAATCGTGGATTATCTCAAATACGCCGAATACCTGCAATCCTGGGACGGAAAGTTGCCGGAAGTGGTCGTTACGGACGGAAACGCTTCGATTCTGCTGCCCGGTTACGGATCGGAAAACGGCGGTTGACGCGAAGCATATGAAAAAGGCGAACCTTTTCAAAGGTTCGCCTTTTTTAAAATTGATAAGGCGTCGTCTGATAGACGAAGTTCAGCCAGTTGTTATAAAACAGATTTGCGGTAGAGGACCAGTTCATATTCACCCGCGTGTTATCCCGATCGGCGAAATAGCGGTAGGGGCGCGCAATCGGCAAGCCCTTTTGTAAATCCCGCGTATACTCCCGCAAGAGCGTGTCGCGGTCGTATTCCATGTGTCCGAGTATAAAAACCTGTTGATGCGTCTCGTCGCTGATTACGGACACGCCTGCCTGCTTCGAAGTTGCGAGTACGTGCAGACGGTCATCCTTTCTGACGTCCGCTTCCCGTACGGTTGAATGCCTGGAATGGCACATGTGGAACTCGTCCGAGATTCCGCGCATCAAAGGATCGGCAGGGTCGTCGTTCGTCTTTCGGTGCGGAAATACACCGAACAGCTTTTTGCGGAGCGCGTGTTTGGGAATTCCGTAGAAATAGTTGAGCGCCGCCATCGCGCCCCAGCAGATAAAGATCGTCGAGGTAACGTTCGTCTTGGTAAAATCGAATAGCTTCGTAAGCTCCTGCCAGTAAGCAACTTCCCGGAACTCGAGCTCTTCCACGGGCGCGCCCGTAATGATCATGCCGTCGAAATGACGGTCTTTTACGCTCTCGAACGAGCGGTAGAATCTGTCGAGATATTCCGCTTCGGTATTTTTCGAGCGATAGCTTTCCGTGTGAATCAACGTCACGTTGACCTGTAAAGGGGAGTTGGACAACAGGCGCATGAATTGCGTTTCCGTTTCCTTTTTGGTCGGCATCAGATTCAGGATCGCGATTTCAATCGGTCGGATATCCTGTCCGCCCGCGCGCTCCTTGTCCATGACGAAGATCTGTTCGTTTTTCAGAACGGAGTAGGCGGGAATGTTTTTATCGATTACGATAGGCATGATCGTTTACCGTAGCGATACGTTTTCAAGCGCCTGTTCGAGATCGGCGATGATATCGTTCACGTTTTCGATTCCCACGGAGAGCCGCACGAGATTGGGCGCAATGCCCGCGTCTTTCAGCTGCTCGTCGGAAAGTTGGCGATGCGTGGTGGACGCGGGGTGCAGAACGCAGCTTCTTACGTCTGCCACGTGCGTTTCCTGCGTGACGAGCTTTAAGCTCTCCATAAACCGCGCGCAGTCCTTTGCCGAACCCTTAATCCCGAAACTCATCATGCCGCCCGCGCCGTTCGGCAGATACTTCTTGGCGGTTGCATGGTATTTGTCGGAGGGCAGAGAGGAGTATTTGACCCATTCCACCTTCGGGTGCGCGTTCAAAAACTCGGCGACCTTTTCTGCGTTTCGGCTCGTGCGTTCCATGCGGAGCGCGAGCGTATCGCTTCCGAGATAGGTCAAAAAGGCGTTCTGCGGGCTCATAATCGCGCCCGTATCCCGCATCATCTGCGCGCGGCACTTGGTGCCGAACGCGACGGCGAGATCCGCGTAAACAAGTCCGTGGTAGCTCTCATCGGGCGTATTGAACGCGGGGTAGCGCTTATTGTTTTTGAATGCGAATTTTCCGCCGTCGATGATCATTCCGCCGAGCGCCGCCGCATGACCGTCCATGTATTTGGTGGTGGAATGAATCACGATATCCACGCCGAACCCGATCGGGCGGCAGAGGGCGGGGGTTGCGAGCGTGTTGTCTACGACGAAAAGAACCCCGTGTTTTTTACAGACCGCGGACAGCTTTTCGAAGTCCAGCACGACGATCGCGGGGTTTGCAATTGTTTCGGCAAAGACGAATTTCGTACGTTCGTCGATTAGCGATTCGATCTTTTCCGCAGAGTCGTCCGCGTCGAAAAACCGGCACTCGATACCGAATTTGGGAAGGGTTACCGAAAAGAGATTGTAGCTTCCGCCGTAAATTTCGCTCGCGCAAACGACGTTGTCGCCCGCTTCGCAAACCGTCATGGCGGTAAGCAGGATTGCCGACATTCCCGAAGCACAACCGATTCCGTAAACGCCGTTTTCGAGCGCGGCGACCTTTTTTTCAAGCGCTTCCACGGTGGGGTTGGCAAGGCGGGAATAGAAGAAGCCTTCCGCTTTCAGATCGAACAGATCCGCCATGTTCTGCGTGTCGCCGTAGTAGAAGGTCGTGCTCTGGCAAATTTGCGGAATACGGCTTTCACCGTTTTTGGGGCGGTAGCCCGCCTGTACGCAAAGTGTTTCGGTGCGGTAGTTCTCCATATATGTACCTCGTTTAAAAAGAAATTCTATTTAAAAAGCTCTTTGACTTCCCGATCGACGGCGCGTTTCACGTCGCGTTCCATCGTCGTGCGCTTCTTGTCGTAGGCGTGTTTTCCTTTGCAGAGCGCGACTTCGACTTTTACGAGCGCGTCTTTAAAGTACAGTTTCAAGGGGACGAGCGTGTAGCCGCGCTCGTTGACTCTGCCTACGATTTTGGAGATTTCCTGTTTGTGCAGGAGCAATTTCCGGTCTTTGCGGGAGTCGCGCGTGGAAAACGCGCCGCTCTTGTCATAAAGGGCGATATGCATATTCTTCAAAAAAACTTCTCCGCCGCGGAGCTCGCAAAAGCTCTCGCCAAGCGAAGCTTTTCCCGCCCGTAGGGATTTCACTTCGCTCCCTTCGAGCACGACGCCCGCTTCATATTTTTCTTCGATAAAATATTCGAACGAGGCGGATTTGTTGACGGCAATGATCTTCATAATTTCCGCAATCCTTTACATTTTTTCGAGAAAGGCGAATTGTACCCGCCGCGCGCCCCAGTCTACTCCCGTGACTCGCACGCGGATCGCTTCGCCCAGACGGAAAGAGTTGCGCGTTCCGAGGAGCAGATACCGGGTATCGAGGAATTCGTATCCGTCGTCGGGCAGCGTTTCCAGAGGAATGAATCCTACCACGGTGTTTTTCAGCTCCGCAAAGATACCGAACGAAGTCACGCCCGAAATCACCGCTTCGTATTCTTCTCCGATTTTATCCTGCATGAACGCGACGATATACAGCGCGTCTACGTCGCGTTCCGCTTCGGCGGCGTTCTTTTCGCAGGCGGACGAACGCACGGAAGCTTCCTGCACGACGTTTTTATAAGTCCGTTTCGTCTTTTCCGGATCGACGAGCGCGTCTTTGATAATGCGGTGAATGCAAAGATCCGGATAGCGGCGAATGGGGGAAGTGAAATGGCAATAGCATTCCGAAGCCAATCCGAAATGTCCGACGTTTTCGGGTGAGTAGACCGCCTTCATCATGGACCGCAACATGACGCGGTTCACGAGCGGATAGATAGGGGAATTCCTGAGAGAGTCCAACAGCGCCTGATATTCGGCGGGGGTGACGGAATCGGGATCGAATTTCGCCGTGACGCCCGCTTCCGTCAGGAACTCTTTGAAATCGAGCGCTTTTTCCGGAGAAGGGCGTTCGTGGATGCGATAGACGAAGGGCATTTCCCGTTCCGTCATGAGGGTCGCGACGCTCTCGTTCGCAAGCACCATGAACTGTTCGATCATCTCGTGCGAGAGGGTGCGTTCGTAATCGGGAATGGAAATCTTTCCGTCGGAATATAAAATTTTCGCTTCTTTTACGTCGAGCGCAACGCCGCCTCGCCGATCGCGCGCTTCTTTCAGAATTTTCGTAAGCTCCGAAGCGATCTGCATAAATTCGATCAGATCGGGATATTTTTTACAGGTCTCCGCGTCGCCTTCGTAAATTTTCGTGATTTCGGTATAGGTCGTGCGATGGCGGGATTTGATGATCGTCGGCGCGACTTTTTTATTCAGCACCTTACCTTGTCCGTCTATCGTCATAAAACAAGAGAGGGTCAGGCGCGGCACGTTCTCGTTTAAAGAACAGATGTCGTTCGAGAGGGCGGTGGGGAGCATGGGCAGAACGCGGTCGGGGAAGTAGACGCTCGTGCCGCGTTGAAATGCTTCTTCATCGATTACGCCGCCGCGCGGAACATAATGGGAAACGTCGGCGATATGGACGCCGAGAAAGTATTTCCCGTTTTCTTTGCGTACCGAGATGCCGTCATCGATATCCCGCGTGTCCTCGCCGTCCACCGTAATAATCAGCTCGTCGCGCAAATCGATTCGTTCGTCCGCGTTTTCTTCGGGGTTGCGCCGCGCCTGCCGTTCCGCTTCTTTGACGACGGCTTCCGGAAACTCTTCCCGCAAGCCGTGCGCGCGGATCAGCGCTGTCTCTTCTACGAAAAAGTCGCCGCTTTCACCGAGCACTTCGAGAATTTCACCCCGAACGCTCCGCTCCCCGTATGCAACGATTTTCGCGATCGCTTTTGCGCCTTTCTTGCAATTTTTCGTTTTCCCTACGGGAATGTAAACGTCGACGGAAAATTTCTTTTCGTCGGGGCGGAGATAGCCGCCCTTATGGTCGGGGAAAAAGGTACCCACGATTTCCCGTTTCCCGCGCGCAAGAATCGCGAGGACTTCGCCTTCGTCGCCCATTCTGCCGCCGTTTACGGGAATTGCAAGCACGGTATCGCCGTGCAAAGCGCCCTTTAAAGAGCGGTGGGGCAGAAAGAGATCGGGAAGGGTATTATCCTCGGGAATAAAGAATCCGAACCCGCGTTCGTTCCCCGATACGGTTCCGCGGAGCGCGCCGAACTGTTCGGCGGTGCCGTAGCGGAAGCGTGCGTCGCAAAGGAGCTCTCCCTCGCGGCAAAGCGCATGGAGCATATCCCGCACGACGGGCGCCTCTTTTTTGCCGAGGCGCAATTTTTTGACGATTTGCTCGTCCGTAAGCAACGCGAACGATCCGTCGCGTATTTTTTCGAGTAAAGAAAGTTTTGCGTTCAATGACAACCTCTGTATCAGTATCCGCAAAAACGGACCGTTTCTGCGGACATTTTGAAATAAAAGGGGCTAGCTTTCAAGCTGCCCCTTCGGAGATTCTTTCGTAATCCTTT
>JAETTR010000047.1 GCA_021768985.1 Bacillota bacterium | reverse complement strand
GTAAAAGCGCAACAGCCAGTCCGCCTGATACAGCCTGTGTTCGCGGAGCGCGCCCGCGGGCAGGTCGGGAAGCAGCGAATCGTGCACGACGGGCACGTACGAGGAATAATATACCCGTTTTAGCCCCGTTCCGCGGTACAGGCTCTGCGAAAGCCGCAAAATCTGTCCGTCCGTTTCGGGGCTCGCGCCCACGATCATCTGGGTGGTTTGCCCCGCGGGTAAAAATCTTCCCCGCCGCTTTTCTTCCTTGAACTCAAAGGCTTCCTTCGCAAGCTTCTTCATGGGAACGAGCAGGCTCTCCTTCGTCTTTTGCGGCGCGAGGAGCTTTAAACTCTTTTCGGAGGGGAGCTCCACGTTGTAGCTCATGCGGTCGGCATATCTCGCCGTCGCGTTCACGAGCGCTTCGTCGGCGTGGGGGATTCCCTTCACGTGCACGTAGCCGAAAAACCCGTATTCGGTGCGCAGTTTTTTCACGGTCAGATAGAGCTGTTCCATGGCGTGGTTGGGGGAACCGCATACGGCGGAGGAGAGGAACAGCCCTTCGATGTAGTTGCGCTTGTAAAAGTCGATCGTCAGCTCGCAGATTTCGTCGGGCGTGGCGCTCACGCGGGGCACGTCGGCGCCCGAGCGGCTCATGCAGTATTTACAGTTGAACACGCAGTCGTTGCTCATCAGAATTTTCAGCAGAGAAATGCACCGCCCGTCGGGTGTGAACGAGTGACAGCAGCCCGCCGCCATTCCGTTCCCGATTCCGCCGCCGTTCTTGCGGTTGCTCCCCGAAGAGGAGCACGACACGTCGTATTTCGCGCTTTCCGTTAAAATTTTCAGCTTTTCTTCCGAAATCATGCTTCCATTATAAACCCCGAACAAAAGTTTGTCAAGAGTTTAGAAACGTTTGTTTTTCATATTTCGAAAAAAATTTTTGTTGCAAGCGCAGGGGAATCGTGGTATAATACGGGGGGAAGAGATGCGGAAAAACGTTTTCACACAATTTTCACGCGATATTAAACGGAATATAAAAAAGCGGCGGTATAATTTATAACAGGAGGATTATCATGAAAGTACTGATCGTAGACGACGAAGAGATGATCCGCGCGGTGCTCCGCGAATACGTGGAGTTCGAGGGCGGCGAAGCGGACGAAGCGCAGGACGGAATGGAAGCAGTCGTAAAGTGCCGCGAAAACGATTACGACGTGATTCTGATGGACGTCATGATGCCGCGGCTCGACGGGTTTTCCGCCGTCAAAGAGATCCGCAAGTTCAAGCAGACGCCCGTCATTATGCTTTCGGCGCGCGGTGAAGAATATGACAAGCTATTCGGATTCGAAATCGGTTCCGACGATTACGTCACCAAACCCTTTTCTCCCAAAGAGGTAATGGCGCGCATTCACGCCGTCGTGAAGCGGGGCGCGCCCGCACCCGACAATCGGGATACATACGAGTTTGAGGGATTGAAGATCGATATCGCGGGGCGGAACGTCACCGTAAACGGCGAAAAGGCGGAGCTCACGCCCAAGGAATACGAACTGCTGTTCTATTTCGTCAAAAACGCGGGCGTCGCGCTCACCCGCGAGCGGCTTCTGAACAAGGTGTGGGGGTACGACTTTTACGGCGACGACCGCACCGTGGACACCCACGTGAAAATGCTGCGCGGGAACCTGAAGGAATACAGAAAATTTATCGTAACGCTGCGCGGGCTCGGTTATAAATTCGAGGTGTAAAGTCATTCTATGGGAAAGAGCGGAACCGCAAAACCGAAATTGAGGACGGGCAGAAGCCTGAACCTCGTTTTGTGGTTTTCTTTTTCCGTGTTTGCGGTGCTCCTGATCGTCGTGTTTTCGCTGTTGCAGAACCTGCTCGCGCGGCGGCAGAACCGCGAGGTGACGGCGAAAATGCTGACCGAGGCGGGCGAACGCGTGGTGCGCGCGTTTTCGGAGAGCGATAACCCCACGGAGATTGCGCAGGCGCTGTTCAAAGCTTCCAACGAGTACGGCGTGGGATTTTATCTCGTTTACGAGAACGGCGAGAGCGTATACCCCGAATTCGCCAAGCCCGAGGACGTGCCCGAGCTGACCGAAGAGCTTCGCCAGACGCTTTCTTCGGGGGAATCCGTCCTGCTCGGCGTCAACGGCACGCCCGTGTTCTGCGCGGAAGCGTCGCTTGCCAACAGGACTTGCTATCTGTTTTTATCTCCGCCCGCCGCGTCGTTTGCGGCGTACACGGGCGGATTCCGCTGGGTGTCCGTCGTGGCGGCGCTGTTTGCGATCGTGCTCGCGTTCATCGCGAGCGGCGTGGTTGCGACGCTGATCACCAATCCCGTATCCGAGGTGACCGAACGGGCGAAGGAGCTCGCGCGGGGGAACTATGCGTTCGAATTCAAAAAGGAATATTTTTGTCTGGAAATGACGGAGCTCGCCGAAGCGCTCGACGGGGCGCGTCTCGAGATCACGAAAGCGGATCAGGTGCAAAAAGAGCTGATCGCGAACGTCTCGCACGACTTCAAGACTCCGCTCACCATGATCAAGGCGTACGCTTCCATGATTCGGGAAATTTCGGGCGACGACAAGGAAAAACGGGACGCGCACGCGCAGATCATCATCGACGAAAGCGACCGCCTTGCGGCGCTCGTGGGCGATCTGTTGGATCTTTCGCGGCTCCGCGCGGGGCTGACCGACGAATCGCGCGTCGTGTTCAATCTCTCGGAAGAGGTGTACCGCGTGGCGGGTCGGTTCGACTATCTATCGCAGACGGAGGGCTATCGGATCGAAACCGCGGTCGAGGACGAAATTTACGCCCTTGCCTGCAAGGAACGCATCGTGCAGGTGCTGTACAACCTGATCGGCAATGCGGTCAATTACACGGGCGCGGACAAACGCGTGCTGGTAAAGCTCTTCCGCACGGACGCGGGCGCGCGGTTCGAAGTCGTCGATTCGGGCAAGGGCATTCCGCCCGAAGAAATCGACACGATCTGGGATCGCTATTACCGTTCGAACAAGACGCACAAACGCCCCGTCCAGGGCACGGGTCTGGGGCTTTCGATCGTAAAGGGAATTCTGCTCGCGCAGGGCTGTCCGTTCGGCGTCGTTTCCGAAGTCGGCAAGGGGAGCTGTTTCTGGGTGGAATTTCCGTTGCCCGAGGACGACCCGTTCGCCGAGGGACAGACGGCGGAAAAAGAAGGAAAAAAGAAGACCCGAAAAAGAAAGAAGGAGGAGGAATATGCATAAAAGGCTCGGCGCGTTTTTGCTTGCTTTGCCGCTTTCGGCGGGCGCGGGTCTGATCGGCGCGGAACGGAATACCGCGTCGGCGGACGAATCCTCATCCTATCGTCGGGGCACGGACGGCGTCGGCGTGATTGCCGAAGAGGTCGGGGAAAACGTTTCGGTGAAAGAGACGATTACCTTCGACCTGCGCGAGCTTTCTTCGGAGGGGGATTACGGTTCGGCGCAGATTTCCTATCGCTTTACCAACACGGGGGAGACGGACGAAACGGTTACGTTGTTTCTGCCTCTCGGCAGGGCGGCGGAATGCGAAACGCAGGAGGCGAAATACGCGTTGCGGGCGGACGGCGAGGAGATTTCCGTTCGTCGCCGTTACACTTATGCGGGCGGATCCGCTATTTCTTTGACGGGCGATCTGCCCTGTCTGAGCGAGGAGTACAAGTCGGACGGCTTTTATCGGCGGGATACTTTGGTTACGGAGTACGTATTCCGTACGGAAGGGCTCGATCCGGAGAAATGCGCGGGGTTCGATTTCGAGTATTGCAGCAATCCCATGCGCACGCGGGTCGCCTTTCCCGACCGCACGTACACGAGCGTCAAAAACGGCGTCGGTTGCGCGTGGATTCCCGTTTGCGGCGAAGAACCCGTGCGCGTGTACGCCGTCGGCGAGCCGCTTGCCAAGTATGGTTGCAGTGTGTATAAGCAAACGACCAAGGCGCCCCAAAAGACGGAAGCGCTTCCCGCGTCCGTCGCGCAGACATGTTTCTACGATTTTTCCATGCGGAATTATTCCGAAGAGAACGGGATCTCCCGCGCGGACTGGTATAACGCGTTCGTGACCGCGATGAGCGCGGTTTCGGACGAAGGCGCTGTCGGCTTCTCACCCGAGCAGTTCGGCGAGAGCTCGCTCATGAAGTGGTACGAATATTCGCTCACCGTTCCCGCGGGCGGGAGCGTGGTGAACACGGTTACCCAACCGCTCCGCCCCGACGTGGACACGCGCAAGGGCAACCGTTACGATTACGGTTTCCTGCTTTCACCCGCGCGGAAGTGGGAAACGTACGAGGGGATCGAGATTCGGATTCTGACGGAGTACAATCTCGGAGCGAGCTCTCTCGAATTCACGCGGGAGGAGGACGGGTACTATCTGACGCGGGACGTGCTTCCGCAATGCGAGCTTTCCTTTTCGGTCACGGAACGGCAGACGGACGGCGGGTACGCGCCTTACGGCATCACCCCCGCGCTCACCACGGCGCTGATTCTGCTCGGCGTGCTTCTGCTGCTTGCGGGGGCGTCGGTTACGGTCGTCGTCGTGCATTCCAAGCGGAAACGTCGTCGGAAGGAGCAGACCTCCGCGGGCGAAGTGCGGCAGGGTAAAATCGATCTGAACGTTCCGCACGATCCGGACGAATAGAAAACTTTTCCGAAAAACGTGACAAATCACGTTTTTTGTATTATAATGAGCGCAAGAGGGGCTTATGAAAAGACAACGGAAAAGAATAATCGCGGTCGCCGCGTCGGTTTTGTTCGCGGCGGGGTGCGTTTCTCCCGCGCTGATGCGCGCGGACGCGGCGCCCGCCCCCGCGCCGCTCTATGCGGCGGGCGCGGATTCATCGGAGATTATGCTGCTGGACGAATCACCCGTCGTATTGTCGCACGAAAAGCTCATGCTTGACGCGCGCGGCTCGGCGAACGAGTTTTTCTCTTCGTTTGAGGACATCGCGGAGGAATATCCCGCGTTTTTTACGGCGGAATATACGTTGGATAATCCGACGGAAACCGATCAAGCGTTGCGGCTCGCCTATACGCTCGGCATGTTGCCCGACTACGCGTTTTGGTACGCGTACGAAAAGGATTGTGAAACGATGGTATCCTTTTCGGCGGACGGCGCAAAGCTGTTCTTCCGTACGAAATACGCGTACGACTGCAACGACTTCGGCGAGGTTACCGATCCGTTTTTCGCGGCGGAAACGCCGATGACCGACCAAGCGTTTACCGTATCTCTTCCCGCCGATCGCGACAAAGAGGAGAATTACCTGTTGCGCGCGGAGTGCGAATACAATCCCGCGCGCACCCGACTGGTCGTGCCGGAGAGTTTTCGCTCTTCACAGTACGAAAACGGCAGACTTGCCGTCTATCTCTGGATCCGGGATGAAACGCAGACGGTTTCGATTACCTCTCTGGGCGAGGAGGCGAAGATCACGTCGCTTACCGTCGTGCCGAACAACTACGGGGATTTCGGCGAACCGTTGAGCGGCGCGTCTGCGGAACGGGGCAAAGTTTTCCGCACGACCTTCGGCGGGTACGTGACGGGTTGGTTCGCCTCGAACGGGTATCCGTTCGGCGAAGAGAACGCGCTCCGTTGCGGAGCGCAGTATTATACGCAATTATACGAGAGCGAGGGAAACGTATTCCTCGGCTATCTCCGGGGATTTTATCAGAGTTTCTTGTAGCGGCGGTTCGAATACGAGCTCATTGTTCCAGCGGGCGGTCTCGACAATCAAACCGTAAAAGCGCCGCACTTACCAATGATCGATGAATGAGGATGTACCTACGTATACGATTTAACGCCCGCCTACGGGTGGAAGGAATACGGCGGGCTCTCCGTCGAGCTCCGTACGGACGGCGCGAGCAAGCTTCGGGATACCAATTTCGAATTTGCGACGGATGCGGGCGTCATGAACTTTTCGCGGGAGTCTCTTCCCATGGGCAGTCTGTCGTTCGGACTCTGTCCGATCTCCATGAATTGCGGTCCGCGGGAGATCGAACCGAACGGCGTATCGGGCGATCTCATCGCGGCGTTCGTGATTCTCGGCGTGCTTGCGGCGGTCGGGATCACGATCGCGGTCATCGCGATCGTGCGTAAAAAACGGAGAAATGCGGGCGAGCGCGGCGGAAATTCTTGACATTTTTCTCCGAAACGTGCTATACTGTTGCGAATCGGAGATAAATACATGCTGGAACTGAAAAACATCGCGTATGCGGCGGGCGACGGCGAGGAAAACAAAGAGATTCTCAACGGCGTGTCGCTGAAAATAGAGGAGCGGTTCGTTGCGCTCACCGGTCCCAACGGGAGCGGTAAGAGCACGCTCGCAAAGATCATTGCGGGAATCATAAAGCCCACAAGCGGGAAAATCCTGCTCGACGGCGAGGATATCACCGGACTCTCGGTCACCGAGCGGGCGAAGCGGGGGATTTCCTTCGCCTTTCAGCAACCCGTGAGATTCAAGGGGATTACGGTGAAGGATCTCGTATCGCTCGCGGCGGGGAAAAAGATTACCGTCGGCGAAGCCTGTTCCTATCTTTCGGAGGTGGGCTTGTGCGCGCGCGATTACATCAACCGCGAAGTAAACGCCTCCCTGTCGGGCGGAGAGCTCAAACGCATCGAAATCGCCACCGTGCTCGCGCGAGGCACCAAGCTGTCGGTGTTCGACGAGCCCGAGGCGGGGATCGATCTTTGGAGCTTCCAGAGCCTGATCGGGGTGTTCGAGAAAATGTACAAAAAAACGCAGGGGAGCATTGTGATCATCTCCCATCAGGAGCGGATTCTGAACATTGCCGATAAAATCGTCGTCCTGAAAGGCGGGGCGATCGAGCGGCAGGGCACGCGGGAGGAGATTCTGCCCACGCTGCTCGGAACGAACGTATGCCGCGCGCTTACGGGGGAGGACGCCTGATGGACGAGCTTGAAAAAATGCTGCTTCTGCAAATCGCAGACCTGCACAAAGTGCCCGACGGCGCCTATAATATCCGCAAGAACGGCGAGGGCGACGGGCGGCGGAGCACAGAGCATATCAAAATCGAAACCAAGACGGACGGGAAATCGGGGATCGATATCACGATCGCGCCGAACACGAAGAACGAGAGCGTGCATATTCCCGTCGTCATTACGAAAACGGACTACCGCGAAACGGTGTACAACGATTTTTACGTGGGCGAGAACGCGGACGTGCTGATCATCGCGGGCTGCGGCATTCACAACTGCGGCGTGGAAACGGCGGAGCACAGCGGCGTGCACACCTTCCACGTGGGCAAGAACGCAAAGGTGCGCTATGTGGAAAAGCATTACGCCGAGGGCGACGGAAACGGCGAAAATATCATGAATCCGCAGACGGTCGTCTATCTCGACGAGGGCGCGCGGCTGGAAATGGAAACCACGCAGATCAAAGGAATCGATTCCACGGTGCGCTCCACGCAAGCAACGCTCGCAAAGGGCGCGAACCTCGTCGTGCGCGAGAAGATCTACACGCACGGCAAGCAGTTCGCCAAGACCGACTTCGTCGTCGATCTGAACGGCGAGGAATCGGGCGCGGACGTCGTTTCCCGCTCGGTTGCGGCGGGGGACTCGAAACAGGAGTTCGTTTCCCGCATCAACGGCAACGGCAAGTGCCACGGACACACCGAGTGCGACGCGATCATTATGGAGAACGCGCGCGTGACCGCGGTGCCCGAGCTGACCGCGAACAGCGTGGAAGCGGAGCTGATTCACGAAGCGGCGATCGGCAAGATCGCGGGCGAACAGCTTACGAAGCTGATGACCCTCGGACTCACCGAGCAGGAAGCGGAAGAACA
>JAETTR010000046.1 GCA_021768985.1 Bacillota bacterium | reverse complement strand
ACAGCGTTTCCTCCAACGCGCGAAGCGCTCTTCCGCGGTGGGAAACGGCGTTCTTCTCCTCTTCGGAAGCCTCGCCGAACGACTTGTTCAAATCATCGGAAAAGAACAGGCTGTCGTAACCGAATCCGTTCGCGCCCCGTTCTTCCCGCAAAATCTGCCCGTAGGTGCGCCCTTCCGCCTCCGTCCGCGTTCCGTCCGGAAAGACGAGCGCAATCGCGCTCGCAAAGTAAGCGCGGCGGTCGGAAATCTCCGCCATGTTCTTTAAAAGCAGCTTTCTGTTTTCCGCGTCGCCGCCGCCCGAATAGCGCGCGCTGTACACGCCGGGCGCACCGCCGAGCGCCTTCACGCACAGCCCGCTGTCGTCGGCAAGCGCGGGAAGCCCCGTCGCTTTGCAGACCGCCTCCGCCTTGATCAGAGCGTTTTCTAGAAAGGTCTTTCCCGTCTCCTCCACCTCGCCGGAAAATCCCGCTTCCGCGGCAGATAACACCTTCCAACCGCGCAGAATCGCGCGGATCTCCGTAAGCTTATGCGCGTTGCCCGTGGCGGCAACCACCGTCTTTTCCATCATTCGACCTCTACCGGAACAAGTTGGAACTTGTTCACGTCCACCAGTCCGTAATCGGTCAGACGGACGTTCGGAATGACCGCAAGCGAGAGGAACACGAGGGTCATAAACGATTCGATTCCCTCGGTAACGCCCATATTCTGCGCGTGCACAGTAATGTCGCCCGCGCCCTTCACGACCTCTTCGAGGGGTGCGGAGCTCATGAGCCCCGCGATATCGAAGGGGAATGTTTCCTCGCCCTTTTCCGAAACGAGCGCCATGCCGCCGCCCGTCTCTTTCAGCAATGTTACGACCCGCGCCATCGCCTCGTCGTCATCGCCGAGCACGACGAGATTATGCGCGTCGTGCGCGACGGAAATGCCGATCGCGCCGCCTTTGAACCCGTATCCCTTTACGACGCCGAGCCCCACTCTTCCGCTTGCGAAGTGCCGTTCCACGACGGCAATTTTGCAAAGCCCCGTGCCCGCAAGCTCCGCAAACCCGTCTTTTACGGGTACGGTCACGATTTCTTCCGTCGTTAAAATGGTCGATTCGGGAGATACGCGCATGGCGCGGAGTTTCCCGCTCTTACAGGGCAGAGCGAAATCCTTCGCGGACATCTCCTTCACGCGCACGGTGCCAAGCACCGATTCGGGCAGATACCGCTTGCCATCGAAGAGCGCCTTGCCGTCCTCGGCGGTCAGCTCTCCCTCTTTGAAGGTCGCTTTCACGCGGAAGTCCTTCAAGTTGTTCACGAGCGCGATGTCGGCGAAATAGCCGGGCGCGATCGCGCCGCGTCTCTTCAACCGATAGCACTCGGCGACGTTTAAGGTCGCCATGACGACCGCCCGTTCCGCGGGCACGCCCGCCGCGACCAGACGGCGGAGCAAATCGTCGAGATGCCCCTTTTGCGAGAGATCGCGCGCGTTCTTATCGTCGGTGCAAGTGACAAAGCGGCGGAAGTTGAACCCGTCGCTCGCTTCGGCGACGTCCTTTAAATTGTTGGTGGAGGACCCGCACCGCACCTGTACGTACATGCCCTTCGCCACCTTCTCGCGGCACTCCTCGGGCGTCAGATTTTCGTGATCGGTGCGCATGCCGCCGCAGAGATAGGCGTTCAGCCCCTCGCCCGTTAGACCGGGCGCGTGCCCGTCGGCGACCTTGCCGAGCGAGTCCGCCGCCTGAAGCTTCTTCAGCATGTCCTCGTCCGCGCCGAGCACGGAAGGATAGCTCATCACTTCACCCAATCCGAAGAAGATATCCCGACCGAGCTCATGCTCCGTTTCCTTGCCGTCGATGACCGCGCCGCTCGTTTCGAAGGGGGTGGCGGGCACGCAGGAAGGCAGTTGCAGATATACGTCGAGCGGTTTCTTGCCGTTGACGGAAAGCCGGTTAAAGCTCTCTTTCATATACTCCGCGCCCGCGACTCCGCACACGTTGACGATTTCGTGCGGATCGGCGACGATCGCCGTCGCGCCGTGCGCGCACACAACCTGCGCGAACGCTTCGGGCGACAGGGTGGAGCTCTCCACGTGGATATGCGCGTCCATCAGTCCGGGGATCGCAACACTGCCCGCGCCGTCGTACGCGCGCTTGCCTTCGTATCCCTTGCCGATTCCCACGACGGCGCCGTCCGCCACCGCGATGTCCCCCTCTTCCGTATTCCCCGTGAACACGTTGAACACCTTTACGTTCCGAATCACCAAATCGCATTTTTCCCGTTTCATCGCGCAATCGATGCGCTTTTTCAAATCCGCCACCGTAACACCTCTTTTTTGTTTTTCTTTTGCGGAAGCCCTCCGCAGTTCTACCCTACTATCATAACACAACCGCGGGGAAAAATCAATCCCCGCGGTTGAAAATTGCGATCGCTTATTTTATTTTTCTGCGCATACGCATGGAATTGAGCACGGCGAGAAGCATTACGCCCGTGTCGCCGAGCACCGCCGCCCAGAGCGGAATCCAGCCGAATAGCGAAAGCGCCATCAGCGCAACCTTCACCGCAATGGAAAACACGATGTTCTCCACCACGATCTTGCGGGTCTTTTTCGCCCCCTTCACCGCTCTTGGAAGCGCGGAAAGGTTATCGGTCGCCAGAACGAAATCGCTCGCTTCGATCGCCGCGTCGCTCCCGAGTCCGCCCATCGCGACCGCGACGTCGCTCTCCGTCATCACGGGCGTGTCGTTGATTCCGTCGCCCACGTACAGCAGTTTCCCCTGCGCCTTTAACTCCGCCGCCCGCTCGGGCTTCTGCGCGGGAAGAAGCTCCGCGTGAATCTCGTCCAGCGGCAAGCTCTGTAAACTGCGCTCCGCGCGCGCCCGGGTATCTCCCGTCAGCACGGCGAGCTTCTCCACGCCCGCCTTTTTCAGCTCCGCAAGCGCCGTCGCCGCTTCGGGGCGAAGCCAGTCCTCGATCTCCACGCTTCCGAGGAACTTCCCCTCTTCCGCCACGTACACGGCGAGCCGGTCGCCCTGCACCTCTTCGACGGAAATCCCGTGCTCCCGCATCAGACGCAGACTGCCGACAAGCACTTTTTTCCCTTTGACCGTCGCCGAAAGCCCCATGCCCGCGATCTCTTCGCACGCCTCCGCGGGTTCCGCCGCAAGCCCCGCAAACGCCTGCGCCAAAGGGTGCGAGGAGTTCTGCTCCGCCGCCGCGGCAAGCGCAAGCACGTGCGCCCCGCCGTTCGTCTTTGCAACGGAAAACCGCCCCTCGGTGAGCGTGCCCGTCTTGTCGAACGCGGCGACCTTTACGCCCGCAAGCGCGTCCAGACAGACCGCGCCCTTTGCAAGCACGCCGCAACGCGCCAGCGAGCCCACGCCCGAGAAGTACGTGAGCGGCACCGAGATGATCAGCGCGCACGGGCAGGAGATGACGAGAAAGTTCAGTGCGGGAATCAGCCATTCCCGAAAGTTATATCCCTGAAAGAGCGGCGGCACCACCGCGACGATCACCGCGAGCAGAACTACGATGGGGGTATAGATCCGCGCGAATTTCGTAATGAACTTTTCGGGCTTCGCCTTCTTGGATGCGGAGTTTTCGACAAGCTCCAGAATCTTCGCCGCCGCGCTCTCGGAAGCGGGGCGCACGACCTTCGCCCGCACCGCTTCTCCCGCGTTAATACAGCCCGACAGCAACTCGTCGCCCGCGCGCAGCTCCTTGAAATAAGCTTCGCCCGTCATGGACTTCGCGTCGATCGACGCGGACGCGGAGAGCAAACGGCAGTCGGCGGGCACCCGATCCCCTTTGCGCAGTAGAATTTCATCGCCCGCGCACAGCTCGTCGGGAGAAATCTCCTCCTGCCCCTCCGCCGTAATGCGGATCGCGCTTTCGCTCTTCAATTCCATCAGGCGGGTGATCGACTTGCGCGAGGACCCAACGGCGATCGACTGCAGCAGCTCGCCGATCTGATAGAGAATCATGACCACGGCGCCCTCGAGGTTTTCCCCGATCGCGAACGCGCCGACGGCGGCGACCGTCATCAACAGGTTCTCATCGAGCAGAAGCCCCAAGTGAATTCCGCCGCGAAAGGCTTTCGGGATATTGCGGAACACCGCCCGGACGACCGACCAGCCCGCCGCAACGAACGCGCCGAGATACAGCCCGAAGCACACCCATTGATTGACGGAAAGGAGCTGACAGACGAGCGCGGGCACAAACAGCGCGAGCGAGACCGCAATCGAAAGAATTTCTTTCAGATGCCGATCCTTTTTTTGCGGCGCGTTGCCGTCTACGATTTCCACCTCCTCGAAATGCGAGATCGCATAGACCGCCTTTTCGAGCGTTTCCGCGTTCTCGTATCCGAGATCGACTCTCTGCCCGACGAAATCGACGGAAACCTCCGTTACGCCCGAAATTGCTTCGAGCTCTTCCTGCAATTCCGCCGCGCACGCCGCGCAGTCGAGATTTGCGATTTTTATTACTTTTTTCATGTTACCTCCTTTATTGACCTACTATTCCGAACTCACCGCAAGGAAGGTTGCCTTCCGCCGCGGGACCCGATTTGCCGTATACCTACGGCTTCGTGTCGATTCACGCACGACGAGAATCTGTTTTGCAAAGTAGTAAGCTGATTTCGCTCACGGAATTTCTTTTCACAGAAAAGAAATTCGTGAACGCTACACTTCGCACTTACTATGCGCGCAAGCAAGCTCGAGCACCGCAACCACGTGCGCGTCGGCAAGCGAGTATACGATATTCTGCCCGTCCCGCCGTGACTTGATAATGCGGTTATCCCGCAGAATGCGCAACTGATGCGAAACGCCGCTCTGTGTTCCCCCCACCGCCTGCACGATATGGTACACGCACAGCTCGCCCTGCCGCAGGGCAAGCAGAATTTTCAAACGGCTCGGTTCGGAAATCGCTTTCAGCTCTGCGCAGACCTGCGCGATTTCCTCCTCGCTCGGCATATTCGCCCGCGCGCGCTCCGCTTCCCGCGCATGCTCCTCTTCGTGATTGCACTCCGTCATAACTCCTCCGATATTTTAATATATGAATAACTGTTCATATATTACCACAAACAAAAAACGCCGTCAAGCGTTTTTCGGTAAAGCTTAAAAATTTTTTTCGGACACGAATCGTTTCCCGCAAATCGCGGAGAGCGCGCCCTTGCCGTACACGCACAATTCCTTTGCGATCAGCCGCTGGCGGGTCAGATGATGCGCGCGGTTGTACGCCTCGTCGCCGTACTTGTTATCCCCCGCCACAGGATGACCGAGAAAGGCGAGATGGGCGCGGATCTGGTGGGTCTTGCCCGTATGCAGCGTGATTTTCAGCAGGCTGGTTTCCCCTTCTTCGAGCGTCTCGTATTCGGTCACGATCTTCTCGCCGCAGGGCTTTAATGAAATCTTCACCTTCGCCGCCGCTTCGTCCTTGATCAGATACGCTTCCTCCACGGCGTGCCTGCGGGGCATTCTGCCCACAACCTGCGCGAGGTAAACCTTCTCCACGTTGCGGTTGCGGAACGCCGAAAGCAGTTCCTCCTCCGCTTCCTTCGTCTTGGCGAAGATCATCAACCCCGCCGTGTTCCGATCCAGACGGTGGATAAAATACCGCTCCCCCTCTTCCGCAAGCGCGGAAAACACCGCCTCCGAGTTGACCCCGCTCTCCTTGTCGATCACGAGCGCCGCGTCGTCCTCGTACACGATTTCAAAGCCCCGCTTTCTCTCCTGCGCGGGCGTGAGATAATAGCGCACGGTATCCCCCGCTTTCAACGGCAGATCGTCGGATACCTTCCGCCCGTTCACGCGAATTTCGCGGGATTTCAACAGGGTGCGGAAGCAGAAGGACGCGGGCGCGCAGAAATTATCCGTGAAGTTTTTCAGGGTGGTTTCCCCGTTTACGACGTATTCTTTCAATGATTTTCTTCCCAAAAATAACGAGCGGTACGGCGGCGATTCCCGCGGGCACGACGAACACCGCGCCGCCGCTTAAAACAAAATAGACGAGGTAGGACGCGAGCAACGCGCTTCCCGTCTGGAACGCGGCGTAACAAAGCGCGCGCTTCCAGCCCGTTTCCCGCGCGCAAGCCGCGATCGCGGAAACGCAGGGCGAGCACAGGAGCAGGAAAAAGGCAAATGCAAAGCCGCTCGCCGCGGAGTACGGGAATCCACCGTAGAACATGGCGAGCGCGCCCGCCACGTTTTCCTTCGCGATCAGCCCCGAAAGCGCGGCGTAAGCGATTTTCCAATCCCCCATGCCGATGGGCGCGAACAGGAATTTCAGCCCGCCGCAGAGCTTCGCCAACATGCTCTCCTCTATCGAACAGAATCGGAAGGAGAAATCGAAGGACGAGAGCAACCACGAGAGCAGGAAGAACGCCAACACCACCGTCGCCACTTTTATTATAAACTGTTTGAGCTGAAAGAGCAAGGATTTCAACGTAAAAAGCGGGCTCGGAAGTTGCAAAGGCGCGAGCTCCATGACGAACGACGGGTTCTGTTCTCCGCGCAACAGAAGCGCCGCGAGCGCCGAAAACGCCACGCCGAGCGCGTAGAGCGCCACCACCGCCCAGAACGGATTGGAGAAAAAGGAGGCGCCGAGCGTTAAAAACACGGGCAGTTTCGCGCTGCACGGAATATAGGGCAAACACAAAAGCACGCGGCGCTGAATCTTTCTGTCGTCCAATCCGCGCGTGGTCAGCATGGCGGCGGCGGTACAGCCGAACCCCATCAACAGCGAAAAGACCGCCCTGCCGTTCAGACCGAGCTTTGCGAAAAACGGATCGGACAACATGGCGAGGCGGGATAAAAACCCGCTCTCCTCCATAATCGTCAGGATCAGAAACAAAATGGCGATCTGCGGCAAAAAGCACAGCACGCCGCCCAGCCCGCTGAGAATGCCGTCCGTGACGAACCCGCGCGCAACGGGAGAGGGAATCCCCTCCGCCCAGCCCGCGAACAGGTCGCCGAACAGCCATTCGATTCCGCTCTTCAATGCGTCTCCGGGGAGTCCGGGCGCGAAGGTCAGAAAAAAAGTGAACAGCAACAGCGCGAGAAAGAGCGGCACGCAGAAGAATCCGTTGCACAGCAACCGGTCCGCGCGCGAAAGCCCCTCCCGCACGGGAGCGTAAATATCTTTCAGCGCATCCTCCGCCGAAATTGCGGGCGCGTTCTTCGCCGCCGATCGGAGCTTGCGGAAAAACGCCTCTTTCAGCCGTCCGCCCCGCAGTCCTTCGGTCACGAGCACGGGCGCGCCCAACCGCTTTTCCAGCTCCTCCGCGTTCAGTTTTCCGCCCGCCCGCTCGAACAGCTTCTTTTTCGTGAGCACGAGCATACCCGTCCGACCCTTACGCAAAAGGGCGAGAAAGAGCGCGAGCGAGCGTTCGATTCCGCCGCATTCGCTGACGAACACGACGGTGCCCTCCCCGTGCGAAAAGAGATAATCGCGCGTGTATTTCTCCTCCATGCTCATGCCGGCAAGCGAATAGACGCCGGGCAGATCGACCGCCGTAAACGCCTCGCCCGAAAATTCCGACTCTTTTTCGAGCGCGCCCACCGTCACGCCGTGCCAGTTGCCCACCTTGGCATGCCCGCCCGTAAGGGCGTTGAACAGAGTGCTCTTGCCCGCGTTGGGATATCCGACGAGGAGCAGTTTCAAATCTGCCATATCTTGATTCCCGCGGCGGTTTCGCCGTCGAGCGCGATCTTCGCGCTTCCCGCCTGCACGAGGCGCACGTTCTTTTTGCTCGACACTTTCAACACGAGCAGTTTAGAACCCGTAAAAATTCCCACGGCGCGAAGCCGCTCTTTCAGCAGAACGGGCAACTCCACCTTCAATACGACGGCGCGGTCGCCCCGCCGCAAGTCATTCATCGTCATGATATA
>JAETTR010000045.1 GCA_021768985.1 Bacillota bacterium | reverse complement strand
GGTTAAGAAACCTGCCTTTTTCAATGCGGGACGGCACTCGGGTTCCGACTGCAACAGCGCTCTCGCAATGCCCAGACGGATCGCGCCCGCCTGACCGGTATATCCGCCGCCGATGACGCTGACGCAGACGTCGTACTTGCCTTCCGCTTCCACCTCTTTCAGGGGCTGTTTTACAATGTACTGCAACGTTCCCATGGGGAAGTAATCTTCGAGCGTGCGGTCGTTGATCGTGATCGCGCCGCTGCCGGAGGGAATCAGGCGGACGCGGGCAATCGCCTTCTTTCTGCGACCCGTACCCCAGAACTGCAATTTTTTCTTTAAATTCACTTTAGCCATGTCCGATTACCTCTCAAAATAATTTAAGCGCTTCGGGTTTCTGCGCCGCGTGGTTGTGCTCCGCTCCCTTGTACACTTTGAGCTTTTTGATCATCTGACGACCGAGCGAATTCTTGGGAAGCATACCCTTGACGGCTTCGTAAACCGCAAGGTCGCTCCTTTCCGCCATCATTTTGCCGTAGGAAATTTCTTTTAATCCGCCGATATACCCGGTGTGATAACGGTAGAATTTATCCTCCAGCTTCTTGCCCGTAAGCACGACCTTGTCGCTGTTGAGAATAATCACAAAATCTCCCGTATCCACGTTGGGCGTAAAATCGGGTTTGTTTTTGCCGCGGAGAATCGCCGCAACCTTGGAAGCAAGTCTTCCGAGAGGGATCCCGTCGGCGTCCACTACGTACCATTTTCTTTCAACCGTGCGGGCGTTTGCCATATAGGTTTTCATATTCCGTACTCCTTAAAATCTTGCCGGATCGAATTTCCGTGTTTTTGCGAAAGCCGCGCCGATTGGGCGATCGACTCCCGACTACTCATTTATTATAGGCATTTGAATTACTTCCGTCAAGCTGTTTTGAGTTGCGTTTTTAAGATTTTTTCGGAAAAAGACAAATTTTTTTCCGAGCTCTTTCCCCGTCCGATTCTTAAAATCCGTAATTTTTCGCGCTTTTTCGGGAAAGTGAGAAAAAACTATATTAATGTATAAGATATCTTTCTCTGTACGGATCGCATATTCGACGCTCTTTCGCGGCGACAATATTATGGATTAAAAAAAAGAGCTTCTCCCGAAGCTCTTTTTTTTGTTTGATTTCGTAAATTATTCCAGAATCGCTTTGATTCTTCTTACGCCCGCCGAAGAGGACTGCTCTTTCGCGATTTTAAACTTGCCCAGAACGCCCGTGCGCTCTACGTGCGGTCCGCCGCACATCTCTTTGGAAAACTCCCCGATCGAGTACGTTTTCACTTTTTCGCCGTACTTGCTGTCGAATACGCCCACGAAATTTTCTTTCCGCGCTTCTTCGAGGCTCATTTCCCGGAACACAACGGGAATATCCTCTTTGATCTTCTCGTTTACGAGCGCTTCGACCGCCGCGATCTCCTCCGCCGTCATGGGGCGGGGGAAGTTGAAATCGAACCGCATGCGCTCGTCGGTGATATTGCTCCCCTTCTGGTTGCAATCGGGCGAGAGCACCTGCTTCAACGCCGCGTTCAGCAAGTGGGTGGCGGTGTGGTACTTCGTCGCCATTTCCGAATGGCTCTCCAAACCGCCCTTAAACTGTCCCGTAGGCAGTACGCGGCTCTTCTCCTGATGCTCCTTGAACGCCGCGTCGAAGCCCGCCGTATCCACCGACAGACCGCGCTCCGCGGCGAGCTCTTCGGTGAGCTCGAGGGGGAACCCGTACGTATCGTACAGACGGAACGCCTGCTTCCCGCCGATGACCGTTTCTTTCACGTACGCGGGGTTGCTCTGCGCCATGAACGCGTTCTTACGCTCCAACCCGTTCACGCACTTTTCGAACTCCCTGATCCCCTGCGCGAGGGTGGATTCGAAGCGGTCCGCTTCCTTCTTGATCTCTTCGAGAATATACCCCTCTTTTTCCTTTAATAAAGGATACGCCTCGTCGTAGACCTGTTCGATAAAAATTTTCGCGACCTCGGTCATCGCCTCGGACGAGACGCCGAGCGACTTGCAATAGCGGATCGCGCGGCGCATCAAGCGGCGCAAAATATAGCCCGCGCCCGTATTCGAGGGCAGGATTCCCTGCTCGTCGCCGATCAGCATGACCGTGGTGCGGGTGTGGTCGGCGATTATGCGCACGGCTTTGCGGTCCTCGCCGCCATCGTCGTACCGCTTGCCCGAAAGCGCTTCGAGCTTTGCGATGACGGGCAGGAAGAGGTCCGTTTTATAGCCGTCGTTCAGTCCGTTTAAAAACAGCAGCATACGGTCGAACCCGAAGCCCGTATCCACGTTTTTGTGATCGAGCGGCTCGTAGCCCGCTGCCATCTTTTTGTACTGCATGTACACGTCGTTGCCGATCTCCACGTAATCGTCGGGGAAAACAGGATTTTTCTTTTCGGAATCGAGGGGATAGAACCACTCGTTATCGGGTCCGCACGGCGTGCCGACGGTGCCCTCGAGCTCCCACCAGTTGTCCTCCTTGGGCAGATAAAAGATATGCTCGGGGCGGATTCCCAGACCTTGCAGAAGCTCCGCCGTTTCCGTATCCCGCGGCGCGGAATCGTTGCCCTCGAACACCGTGGAGCAAAGCTTGTCCTTGTCGAGCCCGAACTCCTCGGTGAGCAGACGGAAGGTCCAAGCCGTCTTTTCCTTTTTGAAATAGTCGCCGAGCGACCAATTTCCCATCATCTCGAAAAAGGTGAAGTGCGAAGCGTCGCCCACCGAATCGATATCGACGGTGCGCATACAGCCCTGCACGTTGCACAGCCTTTTGCCGAGCGGGTGCGGCTTACCCAGAAGATAGGGCATGAGCGGTTGCATTCCCGCCACGTTGAACATGACGCCCGTGGAGCCGTCGCCGATCAGCGACACCGCGCCCACGTTGACGTGTCCGTTTTTCTCGTAAAACGAGATCCATTTTTGTCTTAATTCCTTCGACGTGATTTTCATAATTATAAATCCTTGATATTCATTCCGAATCGTGGCGCGAGGAGGGTTGCCCTCCGCTGCGCGACTCAATTTGCCGCACGCCTGCGGCTTGGGCGCGGAGATGAAACGGTTCCGCGCTTCTGCAATCTGATTGAAAGAATCGGGTTACAAGCTCACGACGATTTGTTTTTGCAAAAAACAAATCGTGTGAATCTTACATCTTCGTCAATTCGTAGCCGTCTTTGCCGTCTTTCACGGCGTAACCCATTTCTTTCAGCTTTTCGCGGAGCTCGTCCGACTTCGCCCAATCCTTGTTCGCCCGCGCCGCCTTCCGCGCTTCCGCGACCGCGCGCACTTCGGCGGGGATTTCGTCCGCCTTGGCGTACCGCGCAAGATACGCGCCCGCGTCCTTTTTGAACAATCCCAAAAGGGAATAGGTCTGCCTGATCTGATTCGTGATCCGCCGCGCGCGGGAATCCCCCGCCGCGAGCAACCGCGCGACCTCTTTAAAATATCCGAACAGGTCGGAGAGCGCCAACGCGGCGTTGAAATCATCGCTCATGGCTTCGTCGAACTTTTTGGCGATCTCCGCTTCCATGCCCGTTTCCTGCGGAAACGCTTCCTCCGCCTTTCGTATAAGCGCGTAGAACCGCCCCAAATGGGCTTCCGCATCCGCGAACAGGGTGTCGGTGATATTCACGTCGTTGCGGTAGCTGGAGGACAGGAGCGCGAATTTCAGCGCTTCGGGCGAGTATTCGTCGAGCAGGTCGGAAAGCAACAGACTGTTCCCGAGCGATTTGCTCATTTTCTGTCCGTTCACCTTGATCAGCCCGTTGTGCGTCCAATACTTGGCGAAGCGTTTGCCCGTGAGCGATTCGCTCTGCGCGATCTCGTTTTCGTGGTGGGGGAAAATCAGATCCCTGCCGCCGCCGTGAATGTCGATCTGATCGCCGAACGCGACGCGGTTCATCACCGAGCACTCGATATGCCAACCGGGGCGCCCCTTGCCCCAGGGGGAATCCCAGAAAATTTCGCCCGCCTTCGCCGCCTTCCAGAGCGCGAAGTCGTACGGGCTCTTTTTGCATTCGTCGTTCTCCACGCGCACGCCGTCGAGCGCGTCCTCGCAGCTTCTGCCCGAGAGCTGACCGTACGCGGGGCAGGTGTCCACCTCGAAGTACACGTCGCCGTTTTCGGCGGGATAAGCGTGTCCCTTTTCGATCAGTTGTTCGATAAAGTCGATAATGTTCCCGATGTTCTCCGTCGCTTTCAGCCAGAGGGTGGGCTCGTCGATCTCCGCGCGCGCCATGACCTCGTCGATCTTCGCGATCATCATTTTCGCGTACTCGTCGGCGGGAATGCCCGTTTCTTTGGAGCGGGCGATAATCTTGTCGTCCACGTCCGTATAGTTGCGGGCGTAGGTCACCGCATAGCCCTGCTTTTCGAGAAACTTGCGGAAAATATCGTAAATGAGCGCCTGAAACCCGTGCCCGATATGCGCTTCGCCCGAAACGGTGATTCCGCACGCATACATTTTGACTTTGCCCGCTTCGAGGGGAACGAACTCCTCTTTCCGCCGCGTGAGCGTGTTGTATATTTTCATAAATTCTCCTGCTTCTTCAATCGCTCGATTTCATCCTCGAGCTCGTAGACCCGCTCGCGCAACGCGCAGAGCTCTTTCAGCATCGGGTCCTCCTTTTCGGGCACGAGGTCCTGCGTGCGTTCGCCGTTGATCCGCACGACCCGACCGGGCACGCCCACGACGGTCGCAAACGCGGGCACTTCTTTGAGCACGACGGCGCCCGCGCCGATCCGCGCCCCCTCGCCGACCGTGAACCCGCCGAGCACCTTCGCCCCGCAGGAAATGGTCGCGTTCTTTTTTACGGTGGGGTGGCGCTTGCCCTTTTCCTTGCCCGTGCCGCCGAGGGTCACGCCCTGATAGATGACGACACCCTCTTCGACCTCCGCCGTCTCGCCGATCACGACGCCCGCGCCGTGGTCGATAAACACGCCCGCGGCGATCTTCGCGGCGGGGTGAATCTCGATCCCCGTCAGAAATTTCGCCCACTGCGAGGTCATGCGCGCCAACAGCTTCAGATGCATCCGGTAGAGGCGGTTCGCCCAGCGGTGCCAGGACAGCGCGTGAACCCCCGAATAGGTGAGCCATATCTCGAATTTACTGCGGGCGGCGGGATCGTTCCGCTTCGCCGCGGCGATATCTTTCCGTAATCTTGCAAAAAACATGCGTCACTCCATGTTGCGGGCAACCCCGCGCGCGGGATCACCGCTCCGTCCATTTTATTCCGCCGCGGACGCAAGCGTTACGCCGTTCGACCGGTCAGCCGCGAAAGCGTATCGTACTCGTACGGCGGAAAAAGCAGCTCGTAATCCTCGCCGTCCGCGTAAAATTTCAACGCGAAGTACGGCTTCACCGTGAACGCGCCCGAATCGTTCGAGCGGATCTTGTACTGTTTGTAAGCGCCCTTGTTGGGCTTTTCCTGTTTGTTCCAGCCGTAAAACGCCTTGCGCTTTTCGATCCGCTCGATCCGAAAGGAGGACGCGAACGGGATCCGGAGCACGCTCTGTTCCGTTGCGACGAAAAGCGCGTCCGCGTCGGCGTACAGCCGCACCGATTCGTTGAGACAACAGTTCTTCGAAGCGGGCGATTGGTATCTGATTTTGCCGTTTTTGACGCGGTAGCAATAGGCAAACGCGTCCGCCGCCGCGGCGGTATCCGGCACGCCGAGCTCCCCGCGGAATTGCGATAGAACTTTTTCCTCCCGCTCCTCGAAGAAGCGGTAATCGCTGCTGCCGAATATCTTTCTCGCGCGGAAGGAAATCCAGATAATGCCCGCCGCGCCGATGACGGCGAACGGTCCGCCCACGCAGAAGAGGACGATCGCCGCGGTGTTCGTCTGCGGCGTAACCGTTTCGCCCGTTAAAAATTCCACGCCGACCAGCACGAGCAGAACCCCCGCGAGCAGGGAGCACGCAATCAGTAACTGCACCCATTTGGACGGCAGCGCAAGACGGACGAATTTTTCCCGTTCCCGCTGCAATTCTCCGAATTTCGTTTTCGAATCCCCCTCCAGACGGCGCACGACGAGCGGATCGCCGTCGTATTTTTCCGAATCGAGAGAATAAGCAAGCGCGTTTTTCATAAATCAGTTTCCCCGTTTTATCGGCAAGTTGGTAATGCGGTATTCCGCAAGACAGTTGTCCCGCATCTCTTCGTTGAAAATCCTGTGTTCGATCAGATAGTGCGCGATCACGTCGCGCACGCTCGTATCGTCGAAGGAGAACCCGCATACGTTCAACAGATTCGCGCAATCCTGCGTCTGCATGCGGCAGACGAGCGCGAGCGCGAGCACGGTGTTCTTTTCGGGATACAGTTTCCCCGATACGATCTTCTTCCAGAACCGCGGTTCGATATCCAGCTTCTCCCCCGCGCTTTCCGCCGTTTCGCCGCAATGCTTCAACGCGCCGGGCAACAACTTCGCAAAGGTATACTTCCGACGCCTGTCGCTCAACTTATCCCGCAAAGAACGGAAACAAAAGTTAAAGGTGAAGCTCGTGTCCGCGATTCCGTCTTTTAACTTTCTCAACAGCGCGTCCTTCTCTTTCTGGTAACAGAGCCGCATGACGGAAGAATCGCGGCGGGCGATGTTCCCATCGGGCGCGACGTAAAGCGTGTCCGGCATCACATAGCCTTCGAGCGCGCTCAGCCTGACGTAATCGGAATACTGCTCGCAAAACCGATCGTCAAGTTCTCTCAGGTAATTTTCCATATCTGTTATTGTACCACGCTTGTATGAAAAAAGCAAGCAAATTCAAGGCGTGCGCGGATACGGAATCGGCTTCCGCGCCGCCGACAAGCGTTTTTTGCGCAAATTTTTTCACAATCTATTTAGCGATTTATGCACAATTCACAAAAACGAATTAACTTATTGAACGCTTTGTGGAAATTCCACAAAAAAACAAAAATTTCGCTCGGGACCACTTGATTTTTTTCGCAATTTATGTTAGAATTTTACACGTAGTATTTATATGGGAGGCTCTGCATGAAAAGGGAGCGAATCGAAGAAATCGCGGAACTTTTGGACAAACGCGGCAAGCTGACGCTGGAACAGCTCGACGGGTTTTTTCCGAACGTTTCGCAAATGACTTTGCGGCGGGATCTGTTTCAGTTGGAACAGCAAGGTCGTATTATCCGCGTTCGCGGAGGCGCTATGTCGGTGAAGGAGGTGCAGAAGGTTTCGGGCGAACCGTATACCAAAAAGACCACCATTCATACCGACGAGAAAATTAAAATCGCACAGAAGGCGGCGAGCCTGATCGACGAGAACTGCTCGCTGTTTATAGACGGCGGCACGACGGCAATGTATCTTGCGAAGGAGATGCCCGACATGAACGTACACGTGTTCACGAACGGGCTGGCGGTGGCGATCGAGTTGGCGCAGAAGAAGAACGTGCACGTGACGATGATCGGCGGACAAGTGATGAAGGACAACCTTTCCACCGCTTCCCCCGTGGCGCGGAGCTATTTCGAGAACACGAACTTCGAGCTCGCGATCATCTCCTCGACGGCGTTCACCCCCGAATACGGGTTCTCGTGCGCGTCGCAGATCGAAGCCGATCTTCTGAAAATGACGCGGGCGAAGGCGAAATCGCTGTACATGATGCTCGACAGCTCGAAAATCGGCAAGATCATGCCCTACACGTTCGCCAAGGTCGAGGACATCGACGTGCTGATTACCGACGACAATTTCCCCGCGGAAATGAAAACCATTTTCGCGCAAAAGAATATCGTAGTCATGTAATTGAAAACCGCTCCCGATCGGGAGCGGTTTTTTATTTCCGTTAGTGAATTGTCAAACTAAGTGCAACACTCAGATAAAAATTGTTCAAATAAATCTTGTGGTTTTTTGAAACCTAAAACCTTTTTGGGTCTGGCGTTAATTAACGCCAGATTTTTT
>JAETTR010000044.1 GCA_021768985.1 Bacillota bacterium | reverse complement strand
CTCTCCACGCTGTCCTGCGCTTCCTGCAATTTGCGGCGGGTCTTTTCGAGCAGCTCGGAAAATTTTATAAATTCCACGCGGAAGGTGTCGAGCATCTGTCCCAGCTCGCCCGAGCGTTTTTCGATCGCCGCCGTGCGGAATCCCGTTTGCAGGGTGGAGAGCAACGCGCCGAAGTTGGTCGGACCGCACGCGATCACCCGCCGTTTGAGCAGAAAATCGGACAGTCCCGCCGCCCGCGCGACTTCGGCGTAAAGCCCTTCGGAGGGGAGATACATCACGGCGAAATCGGTGGTCAGGGGAGGCAGAATGTATTTTTTCGCAATGGAGTCGGCTTGCAGTTTTACGGCGCGCTCCAGATTCTTCCGCGCGCTTTCCTCGCCCTCCTTGTCGCCCCGCTCGGAGGCTTCGCACAGCCGTTCGAATTCCTCTACGGGGAACTTGCTGTCCACGGGCAGGAACACCTTTTCGCCGTCCTTGCTCGGCAGGAGAATCGCGAAGTCGACGAGGGAGTTGTCGAGCGGGTTCAGCTTTACGCTCCGTTCGTACTGCTCGGGCGCGAGCATCTGTTCGAGCAGGGTGTTCAGCTGCGCTTCCCCCCAGGTGCCGCGGAGCTTCACGTTGGAGAACACCCGCTTGATATCCGCCACGTTGCCCGAAAGCGACTTCATCTCTCCCACGCTCACGTACATTTTTTCAAGGCGGTCGGAGATGCGCGCGAAGCTGTCCGAAAGCTTCCCGTCGATCGACGCCGTCAGCTTGTCGTCCACCGTGCGGCGGATCCGTTCCAGATTCTGCGCGTTCGCGTCCACAATGTATTTCATGTCGTCCGTCAGGCGGTTCTGAATGTTGGCGAGCCGCGCTTCCGTCGAACGGTTCAGGTTCTCCACGGCGCGGGAGCTGTAATCCGCCAGCCCGCCGATCGTGTCCGTCTTTTCTTCGAGTCTGCGCAGCGCTTCCCGCACGCCATCGTCCGTTTTCAGTCCGCCGCCGTTCTTATTCCGTAAGATCAGGAAACAGATCAGCGCGAGGCATACCGCGTTCAGGCAGATCGAAATAATCATCAGTGCGTTCGTCATACTTCCTCCATAAATCGTTTTTTCGCGCGGGCGATCAGCCCCGCTCTTTCGTTGCGCGCGCCGTCCTGCACGCAGTATTCCATACAGTCGGCGAGCGCTTCGCCCACCCGTTTCGGGGGCACGCCCGCTTCGAGCAGGTCTTTCCCGTTGACGGCGAGCTCCTTCTGCGACAGGGGCGCGCCCTCCGTTCTCATCTCTTTGAGAATTCTCCGCCACTTTTCCACCGCGGGCGCGGGGGAGAGGTCGTCTTTGCAGGCGGAGTAGTCCGCCTGTCTGAGGGCGAAGAGTTTTTCGAGCAGGGGATATTGCTCCGCGAGCTCCCGCCGCACCTTGCTCTGCTTCATCTTTCCGTCCGAATCGCGCATGTGCAATTTGACGAGCGCGCAGGTTTCCGCTTTCAGTTTTGCGGGCGCTTTCAGGCGGGAGAGAATTTCGCCCGCAATCCGTTCTCCCTCTTCGGCGTGGCGGTAAAAATTCCCGTCGCGCAAAAAACAGAAGGGCTTGCCGACGTCGTGCAACAGCGCCGCGAACCGAATCTCGGGCGGAGCGTACTTCACGCATCGGAAGGCGTGTTCGAGCACGTCGTAGTCGTGGAAATCGGCGCGTTGTTTCATGCCGTTTCCGCTTGCGAGTTCGGGCAGAATTTCGCCGAGTACTTCGGTATCCCTCAACACGCACAGTCCGCGGTAGGGGGCTTCGGGATCGCCGTGCTTGCGGTCGGCGAGCAGCAGCGCGTTGAGCTCCGCAAACACCCGTTCGGGAAAGATATCCTTCACGAGCGCGCGGTTCCGTTTCGCGCCCGCCGCGCATTCCGCATCGGGCAGAAACCCCGTTTCCGCGGCGAACCTTGCAAGCCGCATCAGCCGCAGACCGTCCTCGCCGAACACCTTTTTCGCGGGCGCGACGGTGCGCAGAATTTTCCGTTCGATATCCCGTTTCCCATCGAGCGGATCGCACAGCGTTTCCGTTTTGATTTCGTAATAGACCGCGTTGGCGCAAAAATCGCGGCGGCGCGCGTCCGTTCCGAGGTCGGTCGTGAATTCGATTTCGGCGGGGGTATGCAGTCCGCGCACGTATTTGTCCGAGCGGAATCGTGTGAATTCGTAGCCGACTCCCGTTTGATCGCACAGCTTCACCGTGCCCGTGTGACGGTACACGCTCTTCACCGTAAAGCCGAGCTTTTCCGCGGCGGCGATCAGCGCCTCTTCGGGCGCGGGCGCGCAGATATCCCAGTCGGGATTTTTGCCCGCGGGGAACCCCGCGAGGCAGTCCCGCACGCTTCCGCCGACGAGATAGAGAGGAAAGGCGCATTCCGCCGCGAGATTGGTTAAATTTTCCGGAATCGGGATTTTCATACTTTCCTGCCGCAAATTTTTCTTGAAAACTATTGTAACACGTTCCGAAAAAAATTGCACTTCCGGAAAAGATATTGTATAATATAGTTATCATATGAGATAATCGCGCGTCATTTTGCGTTTTTCGGATCAATCTGCAAAGGAGAAAGTCATGCTGAACTTCATTATCAACCCGAGCGTTTTACGCGACGAAGGCAATAATCTTGTTGCAAAGCTGAAAAAAAGGCTGAACGAAGCAGGCGCGGAATACCGCTTCTTTTATTCGGGGCGTGCGGGCGGCGTGGGTAAATACGCGCAGGCGCTTTCCGTCGTGGGGGCGCGCACCTTTATCGCCGTCGGCGGCGACGGTACGCTGAACGAGCTCGTGTCCAATTTGCACGATCCTTCGCAGTGCACCGTCGGGCTGATTCCCGCGGGCACGGGGAACGACTTTGCCAAAGCCGCGAACATTCCCTTCGGCGTAAAAGCGCTCGACGTGATCATCGACCGCATTCCCGTTTACACCGACTATATCGAGTTCGGCAACGGGCGGCGGAGCATGAATATCGCGGGCATGGGGATCGATGTGGATATTCTCGAGCGTTGCGGGAAAAAGAAGAACGGCGGCAAGAGCAAGTATTTCCACAGTCTGCTCGCTTCGCTCATGAAGTATAAGGGGCTCGACGTGGAGATTACCGTGAACGGCGCGACGACGAAGCTGCACGCGATGATCGCGGCGGTATGTAACGGGAGTTTTTTGGGCAACGGCATTCCGCTCTGCCCCGACGCCGTGGTGGACGACGGAAAAATGAATCTCGTATACATCGACTTCCCCAAGCGGTTGAAGCTGATGAAGGAACTGAGCTGTCTGATGCAGGGCAAAATTCTGAAGCGCTCGATCACCCACCACGTGCTCTGCGACGAGGCGCGCATTCTGCCTGCGCAACCGCAGACGGCGCAGTTCGACGGCGAGCTTTTCCACGTGGACGAGCTGAACGCCAAACTCGTATGCGGACAATTACTCATGTACCGAGGTTGAAATGTCGAATTTGTACAGGGACGTGCTCGACAGCGTTCCTTCGGCGGCGATCGTCGTGGATAAAAATTTAAAAGTGCGTTATACCAACCGCGCCTTCCGCGAGTACTTCAACTCCCGTAAGGCGCGCGGTTCGCTAAAAGAGGTCATTTCCTGCGGGGAGCGGGAAACGCGGTGCGGCGCGGGCGTCAAGTGCGCGTATTGCCCGATGCGCGGGATTTTTATCGACGCGGCTGGGCACGACGGCAAGGCGTTCCGCAAAATTTTCGTGCGCGGGGAAAAGGACGATTTCGCCCTCCGCATCAAGGTGCAGCCGCTCGGGAGGTATTTTCTCGGGATCGTGGACAACGCTTATCAGACGGAGATCGCGCGGGAGATGCACTCCGCGCAGGATATCCAGCAACGCCTGCTTCCCCCCGCGAAGAGCGAAAACGGCACGCCGTATTCGTTTATGTACCTGCCGCGCAACGAGATCGGCGGCGATCTGCCCGACATCTACGAGGTGAACGGCGAGACGATGGGGTTGATCGCGGACGTTTCGGGGCACGGCATTTCGGCGGGAATGCTCTCCGCGTTCGTCAAGGCGGGCTGGGACCGGAGCGAGCCCTCGCCCGCGGCGGCGATCCGCGGCTTGAACGCCAAATTTCAGGAGCTCAATCTCGACGAGCGCTCTTACGTGACCGTCGCCGCCGCGAGAATCGATAAAACGCGTCGGGAAATCAAATACAGCGTGGCGGGGCACAACGCGCCGCTCCTGTTGAAGAGCAAGCTCGGCATCGATGAAATCGACGTAAACTCGCCTCCCGTATCCACATGGATTCCCGACTTCGCCTACGAGGACAGGGCGATCGGATACGAAAAAGGGGATATCCTCGTCATGCTGACCGACGGCGTGATCGAGTGCCGGAACGCCGCGGGCGAGCAGTTTTCGCTCGAACGGGTGGAGGGCGTCTTGCAGAAGTCGGAGAATGCGGAGCGGTTTATCGAACGGCTGAAAGCGGTTTTGAAGAGTTTTTGCGACACCTTCGACGATGATCTGACGGCAGTCGCGTTTGATTTGTAAAAATCATCGGAGGGCAATCCTCTTTGCGGCACGATATCGAATCGATATTCCGAATTAAAACCAAATAAAAAAACCGCCCGCGGGCGGTTTTTTCTTTCTGTCGATCAGGTCAGAATCAACTTCTTCGTAAGCAAGCAAGAGAACAAGTCGATCCAGCCAAGTAAGACGCCGGTAGGCAGAATTGCGAAAATAAGCACAATCACCTGCAACGTCGCTTTCCCGTGAAGCGCAGCCGAACCGCGGACAAGGATTTCCGTGAGCCAGTTCACGCCGGGAATCAGAAGCAAAATAATCTGTACCAATCTCGGCAGGGATTTGAATCCGCTGTTAATGGACATTTTTCTTCCTCCTTCTATTTTTTGTCTTTATATTCATATAGTACACATTTTTGGCGCTATTGTCAACCCTTTTACAAGAAATTATTAAAAAATTTTACAATCCCGTATCTTTTCACAATTTTTCTCTGCGGAAAGGGATTCCCGTTTCCACATCTTTCCATACGAGCTGCTTCCCGTCTGCCACGAGATAGGAGTGGGGAGAGTTCTCTTTGGGAATGGATACCGAACCGCAGTTCACGTAAAAATAGCCCTCCGGTCTTTCCTCGAACGCGGGCACGTGGAAATGTCCGTTCACGAGATAATCGCCTTTACCTAACGCGGCGGGCGTCTTGTGTCCGTGCGTTGCGACCGCCGTGCCGTTTCCGAGCGGGAAGAAGCAAAAATCCGCGGTGATCGGGAATTCAAGCACCATGGAATCGACTTCGCTGTCGCAGTTTCCGCGCACGCAGAGAATGCGCTCTTTTAGGGAATTGAGAATGCGCGCGACTTCCAACGTATTATATTCCGCGGGCAGGGGATTGCGTGCGCCGTGGTACAGAAGATCGCCGAGCAAGAGCAGCTTGTCGGCGTTCTCTTCTTCGAACCGTTCTTTCAGCAGACGGCAGTAGTGCGCCGAGCCGTGGATATCCGAAGCGATGACGAGTTTCATAGTTGATTGTCCTCCGAAATTTCTTGGATTTTGTGGAACGCGCCGCCTTCGCGGTTCGAGGGCACCGTCCGCCCGATCAGCTCCTTTAGGGGCGGATAGGCGTTTTCCGTCACGAAGGGGTGTCCGCATTCGAGCAGCATTTCGTAGTCGTTCATGTGGTCGCCGAACGCCGCGCATTCCTCCTTTTTCAGCGAGAAATATCCGCGCAGAAAGCGGACCGCGTCGCCCTTGTCCGCGCCTTTTGCCGAAACGTCGCACCAGTCCTTGCCCGAGAGAATCGTGCGCAGTTCGGGGAGCTGTTGCGGCAGAATTTTAATGCAGTTCTCCGCCGAGGAGATTTCATCGTATATCGCGATTTTGCAGACGGGCTCCGTGCCGATCACGCCGTCGAGATTGTTTACGAGCTTGCAGTTGTCGTACGAAGCGTAAGCGTAGTTCAAAAAGGGCTGTTCGTCGTTTTCTATGTACGCCCAGTCGACGCCGCAGAGCATGGGGAACACGTGCGCCGTCGCGCGGATCTTATCGAGCGCGGATTTCAAGAGATCGTCGGGAATGGGGTTCAGGTGCAGCGTTTCGCCGCCCCGCTTGATGAGCGCGCCGTTCTCGCAGATAAAAACCACCTTGTCCGCGACGGGCGCGAAAAGCTTCTTCATGTTGGCGTATTGTCTGCCGCTTGCGGGCGCGAATACGATTCCCTTTTTCCAGAGCTTTTCAATCAGCCCGAAGATCCCCGCGGGCAGTTTTCTGTTCTCGTCGAGCAGGGTGCCGTCGAGATCGGTTGCAATGAACTTTATCATAGTCACTCTCTTGTGCGATTTACATCAGCGGCGCGAACAGCCGCAGGATTGCGCCGCAGACGCGCTCGAAAAACTTTGCCGGCGGCACGGGAACGCTCTCTTCCCACGCCGTTAAAAAATCCTGTTTTAACCGTTCGGCGATTTCCTCGTCCTGCACGGCGACGCCGCATTCCGCTTGCAGATACAAGCTTCGGTAATCGAGATTGTAGCTCGAAACGAACGCGTGCGTTCCGTCTGTCACCACGCTCTTCGCGTGCAGAAATCCCGCTCTGTATTCCCGAATCCGAACGCCCGCCCGCAACAGCTCCCGCGCGTAACGGCGGGTCAGCAGAAAGGTCGTTCTTTTGTCGGGGATATGCGGAATGAGAACGCGCACGTCCGTGCCGCAATCCGCCGCCCGTTTCAGCTCCGTAAGCAACGCTTCGCTCGGCGCGAGATAGGGGGTGTTGCAGTAAGCGTATCGCTCCGCGCTCGAAAGAAGCAGTCCGATCGCGCTCTCTCCCGCGCGCCGTTCGGTATCCTTCGCGCCGTCCGATACGATGGCGCAGGGAACGCCGCCCTTTTCGCACGGCACCTCGGGCATGGGAATTTGCACATCGTCGGCAAAGAGCTCGGCGAGCGCGCGGGCGGGTTCGCCCGTCACGCGGATCGCGGTGTCCTTCCAGTGTCCGAATCGGATTTTTTCGCCCGTGTACTCGTCGGAAAGATTGATCCCGCCCGTGTATGCGATCACGCCGTCGATCGCCGCGATCTTGCGGTGGTTGCGTCGGTTGAGATCGTGCAGGGGAAACCGCACGGGGCGGATGACCGTCGTCTTTACGCCCGCCCGCTTCATCTCGTTCGGGAACGCGCGGGGCAGGGTGAGCGAACAGCCGAACCCGTCGTAGGCGAGCCGCACGTCTAATCCCGCCTTCGCCTTTTCGCGCAGGATCGGCAGGAGCCTGCCGAAAAAATTCCCGCGGGCGACGATATAGTATTCGAGCCAGATAAACTTTTTCGCTTCGGAAAGGTCTTGGATCAGCCGCGCCGACATTTCGCTCCCGAGCGGGAAATATTCCGCTTCGCCCGCGTACAGCACCGGTCGGCGCGAAATCGCCGCAATGCGCGATAACAGCCCCGTCTGCGCGCGCAGAGGGGCGGTTCGGGGCGGCGGAGTCCGTCTCCGCCAGAGAATACAAAGGAACGCTCCCACCCACGGAAGCAAGACGGGCAGGATCAGTTTGGAAATTTTACAATCGGGCGTATCGCGCGAGACCGCCAGAGCGAGCGCGACGGCAAGAGAAAACAGCCGCTCGGCGACCGCGATCGGCGCGAGCGCGCGGGGCAGCCATATCGCCGCGACGCAGAGTACGGCGGCGCACAAAACCGCCAGAAGCGCGCACGGGAACAACCTTCCGCCGAAGAAATTCCGAAGCTTTCGCATAATGTATCGCGGCGGCTTCCGTACGCTTTTATGTAAGGAGAGGGCGAGCAGCCCTTTAACTCACGGGATTTTCTTTTTCCGGCGAAAAAGAAATTTTATAAACTTTTAGAGTAAATCCGCAAACGTATACTCGTCGATATCCCGTTCAGTGCGGGCGGCGTACTCTTCGAGGAAGGGGATAACGCCGTTCGCTTTGACGGAATTCGCATGGAAACGGTCGGTATTCACCGCTTTATTCGCCACGAG
>JAETTR010000043.1 GCA_021768985.1 Bacillota bacterium | reverse complement strand
CCGAGCAGGTCAAGGTCCTGCCCGTAACCGACCGCGCGGCGGAGTACGCCGAAAAGCTGGTTGCCGAAATGACGGCGATGGGGTTGCGCGCTTCCGCGGATCTGCGCAAAGAGAAGATCGGAAGAAAGATTCTCGATGCCGAGCTTGAAAAGGTACCTTATAAGCTTGTCGTGGGCGATAAGGAAGTGGAGGACGGCACCGTTTCGGTGCGCCGCCGCGGCGAAGGGGATATCGGCGCAATGGCGAAGGCGGACTTCTTCGCGCTCGTAAAAGAAGAGAACGATACGAAGAAAGCGTTTTAATCGAATCATATCGATCGTCCGACCGCTCCGGCGGCGGGCGATTTCCCTATTTTTAAAGCAAATTCCAAATTCGGGAGAGAATCGAAAAAACTTTTTCGAAACGCTTGTAAAATATAAATTTGTATGATATACTTGCAGTACCACACAAATTGAATATTCGGGGAATATAAGGGTCACAATCATAGGGCATTGTGTATCTCTATATCCTTATATTCTCTTAATTATAAGAATCAATTTGTGTGGTAACGAATTCGGAGATACCATGCAGTGTGTTTCCAAATTCGGGAACACACTTTTTTTATTTGGGAGGAGCTACACAATGCACAAATGTAACAAATGCGGTACGGAGTTTGAGGGAAAGTTTTGTCCGCAATGCGGAACACCGCGGCAGAGCGAAACGGTTTGTCCGAAGTGCGGCGCGCCCGTTGCGGGCGGCACGCGGTTCTGTTCGGAATGCGGTTTCGCTTTTGTTCCGATCGATACCGGTCTTTCCGCCAAAGACATTTCGTCTACGGTTGCATTGGAAAAAGTTTACGGATTTTTGCGTCTATTGCCTTCATTTTTAATTGTGCTGTTTTCTTTGCTTGCGTTTATATTTTTTGCGGCTCCTCTTACCGCCGAAGCGGACTTCGAAGATGTGTTTTCAGTAGAAATATTCGCACCGCTTGCCGGTTTCGACGACGATCTCGGGCTTTCCGCAAACGTATATACGGGGCTTGGCGGAGAGTTTGCTTCTCAAGCGGTTTGTCTGTTTACGTTCGGTATGATAGGACTGTGTCTTGCGATCGTAACTGCAGGGTTTACGTTTTTGCGTCCGCTCAACGGGGCGCGGATTGGGCGCATTCCCATTTCTGCGATACTCGTCTACGTTTGCGATGTATATTATTTGTCCGTATTCCTTGCGGGATGCATCGTGACGGGGCAAATTAACGCGGAGGGAGAGGGCTTTCTCAAAGCGGGCGCATGTCCCGTTTTGTTTATTGTATTCCCGCTGATTTTCGGATTGATCTCTGCTGCGAGTTCCATATCAAGGCGTTTTATCGGAAAAAACAACCCTGAATGGAGAACGTGCGAGCGGGTGAAAGAGGAAAATAATTATCTTGAATTCCGCGATGCAAAAAAGTTAAAAAAAGAACGCGAGCGTGTGCGCGCGGAGTGGATTGCAGCATATCAAGCGGAGCACCCCGAGCCGCAACCGGAAGGATTCACGCTTAAAAAACCCCAAAAAAAGAGTTTGGAACTGCAAGTGGAACGCACGCCCGAATTGGAGCAGGAGGTGGATCGCGTCATACGGAAAAAACGGGCGGCAACCTGGGTATGCTTTACCGTTCCGTTATTTGTGGTCGCGTGGATCTGTGCCATCGTCGCAGGAAAAAAACACGTCGGTTTTCATCCGGAGAAGGTGGTGAAACATAAATTGCTTTCTTTCGGGTCTTGGCTGATTTTTGCTTTTGTAACGGAAATGATATTGACTCTGGTTATATTAACGTCGGTAAGTGCTTCAATGAGCGGGGGCGTATCTGATTTGATTTTGCCGTTCGCAGTAATACTTCCTTTTTCCTTCTGCTTTTTGGCGATATTTGTTATTGCCCGTGTAGCAGTCGGAAATTTAAACAAATTAAACGTTAAAATGTACGGCGCGAAAAAACCGATTCGGGAAAACAAAGAACGCTATAAAAGCGAGTGCGAGAAATATCGCGAAGTACTACGGAAAAACAAGCGCAATCCTGCATTTGTGCGTTACCGCGAGCGGCTTGCGCGTTACGAAACGGAAATGATGCTTCAGTTGAACGCGGTATTAAAATCGGTAAAAATTCCGCACGATGTTTAAAAATCATTCGTAAAAATCGTTGACAAACGGAGCGGGGTCTGTTAAAATAAGACGGTAAAGCAGAGGTTAACCCTTCTCTCCGCATTTGCTCACGCGAAGCGGGTCGATATTTTTCCGAATCGTTCGCGGCTTTGCCGCGCGTGAAAAATTTCTACGGGTTGCCCTTTGCAACCCGTTTTATATTTTATTTGAGGTGAAGAGCTATTAAAACGCAGAATCAGTTGAATGGGGAAATTCGCGACCGCGAAATCCGCGTGATTTCGTCTACGGGAGAAATGCTGGGCGTTATGTCGCCGAGAGACGCGCTCCGCCTTGCCGAAGAGGAGAATCTGGACCTTGTGAAAATTTCTCCGCAGGCAATCCCGCCCGTCTGCAAGATCATGGACTACGGAAAGTTCAAGTTCGAACAGGCGAAAAAGGAAAAGGAAAACCGTAAAAACCAGAAGGTCGTGGAACTGAAAGAGGTTCAGCTCTCCATGACGATCGACGTAGGCGATCTGAATGTAAAAGCCAAGCATGCGACCAAGTTTCTGGAAGCGGGCAACAAGGTGAAGGTGTCCATTCGTCTGCGCGGCAGGCAGATGGCGCACGCCAATCTTGCGAAGGACGTTATGAACGGATTCTTCGAGTCGCTCAAAGAAATCGCGGTAATCGAGAAACCCATGAACATGGAAGGACGCAATATCATCATGATTCTCGGTCCCGCAAAGAAGTAACACGAACGGAGTAAGTAATCGCCCGCAAGGGCAAAATACGATAAAATTTGGAGGACAAAAGTATGCCGAAACAGAAATCGCACAGCGGTTCGAAAAAGCGCTTCTGGCTCACCGGTACCGGCAAGGTAAACAGACCCCACGGCGGTAAGAACCACAAGGCGGAAACCAAGAACAGAAAGAGAAAGAGAAATTTACGTCAGACGACGCTCGTTTCCTCTGCGCAAGAGAACAACGTCAAGAAGATGATTCCCTACAAGGACTAACGGAGGTAACGGACAATGCGTATTAAAAGAGGCGTAAACGGCGTAAAAAAACGCAGAAAGATTTTGAAACTTGCCAAGGGTTACTTTGGTTGCAAGAGCAAGAATTACCGCATCGCGCGCGAAGCGGTCATGAAGTCGCTCAACTATGCTTATATCGGAAGAAAGCACAGAAAACGCGATATGCGCCGTCTGTGGATCGCGCGTATCAACGCGGGCGCGAGAATCAACGGACTTTCCTATTCCAAGCTGATGCACGGTCTGAAAGTCGCGGGGATCGATTTGAACCGCAAGGTGCTCGCCGACCTCGCCGTAACCGACGCGAAGGGATTCGCGGAGCTGTGCGGCAAAGCGAAAGCGGCGCTGTAATACGAGAGTAAAAGCCTTTTTCGAAAAGGCTTTTTTCACATGCAGACCATCGTTTCCAAAAACAATCCCGCGGTAAAAAGTTTTGCCGCGCTCAAAGAGAAAAAGGCGCGCCGCGAGCGCGGCGCTTTTCTCGTGGAAGGCGAAAAAATGGTGCGCGAATGCGTGCGGAGCGGCATGGACGTCTTGCGGCTCGCCGTGCGCGAGGACTACGCGGGCGATACGTACGGGCGGGAAATTCTCGTTTTAGGCGCGGACGCCTTCCGCGCGGTCTGCGACGAAAAGACCCCGCAGGGGATCGTCGCCGAGGTTGCGATTCCGCGGACGAAACTCCGCCCGCCCGAGCAATCCTGTCTGTTGCTCGACGGCGTTTCCGACCCCGCGAACGTGGGTGCGGTGATCCGAACCGCCGTTGCGGCGGGGTACCCGGAGATCTATTGCGTGGACTGCGCCGATCCCTATTCTCCCAAGAGCGTGCGGGCGAGCATGAGCGGCGTGTTCTTCGCAACGCTCATGAGCGGCACGCGGGAAGAGGTAATGTCCGCATTGGACGGGGTTCCGCTGATCGCCGCGGACATGGCGGGGGAGAACGCGTTTCGCTTCGATCCGCCGCAGAAGTTCGCGCTTTGTATCGGAAACGAGGGGAACGGGCTTTCCCGCGAAGTGGCTTCCCGCGCCGCGTATACCGTGAGGATTCCGATGAACGAAAAAACGGAGAGCCTGAACGCTTCCGTTTCGGCGGGAATTTTGATGTACCTATTAAAAAAGAAATCGTTTGAAAGAGGTTAGAAGAATATGTCGGGACACAGCAAATGGCACAATATACAGGCAAAGAAGGGAAAGGCGGACGCCGCCCGCGGTAAAATTTTCACCAAGCTCGGCAGAGAGCTCGCCGTTGCGGCAAAGGGCAATCCCAATCCCTCGACCAACTCCAAACTCGCCGACGTAATCGCCAAAGCGAAGGCGGCGAATATGCCGAACGACAACATCGAGCGTTCGATCAAGCGCGCGGCGGGCGAAATGGGGGAAAAGGACTACAAGGAGCTCACCTACGAAGGCTACGGCGTTTCGGGTTCCGCGTTGATTATCACTACCCTGACGGACAACAATAACCGCACCGCGGGGGATATCCGCGCGATCATGAGCAAACACGGCGGATCGCTCGGCACCACGGGTTCCGTTTCGTACATGTTCGAAACGAAGGGCGTCATCGTAGTCGAGCGCACGCCAGGACTCGATGAGGACACCGTCACCGAATACGCGATCGAAGCGGGCGCGGACGACGTCGTGACCGAAGAGGACGCGTTTGAAATTTACACTTCCGTCGCGGCGTTCTCCGAAGCGAGAAAGATGCTCGAAGAGAAGGGGCTCAACTTCCTGCAAGCGGAAATCACGCAGATTCCGCAGAACAAGATCACGCTCGAGGGCGACAAGCTCGAAACGTTCTTAAAGATGCTCGATAAGCTCGAAGAGAACGACGACGTGCAGAACGTTTATCATAACGTAGAGCTTCCCGAAGAAGAGGAAGAGGACTAATAAAAAATATTTCGATCAATTTGTTAGGAGCAGTTATGACGGTAAACGAAACTTGCCGGCTTGCGAAAGCGAACGCAAACGCGGTCGCTTTTTCTACAGAGTCGGAAAAAAACGAAATGCTTTCGCTTGCGGCGGAGGCGCTTACGGCGCATGCCGACGAAATTCTCGCCGCCAATACGCGCGATCTGGATCGCTTTACCCGCGGCGAGCAGCTGCGCGATCGTCTGGCGCTCAACGAATCCCGTATTGCGGGGGTCGCCGAAGGGTTGCGTCAGCTCCGCGCCCTGCCTTGCCCCGTGGGCGAGGTGATCGAACGTCATACCACCGCTTCGGGGCTGAAGATCGAACGCGTTCGGGTGCCGTTCGGCGTCGTAGGAATCATCTACGAAGCGCGCCCCAACGTGACGGCGGATGCGATCGGGCTCTGCGTCAAGAGCGGGAACGCCGTCGTCCTGCGCGGAAGCGGCGACGCGTACGAATCCAACCGCGCGATCGTAGCCGTAATCAAGCGCGCGCTGAAAGAGAAGGGGTTCAACCCCGAATTTATCCAATTGCTCGACGACTGCTCGCGGGAGGGCGCGCGGGAATTTATGCGCTGTCAGTCGCTCGACGTGCTCATTCCGCGCGGAAGCGCATCTCTGATACAAAGCACGCTCGAAAACGCGACCGTGCCCGTCATTGAAACGGGTACGGGGAACTGCCATATTTATCTCGAAGCTTCCGCCGATTTTCAGAAAGCGCTTCCGATCGTCATCAACGCAAAGACCCAGCGACCGAGCGTCTGCAACGCGGCGGAAAGCCTTGTCGTCGACGAATCGTTTGCGCGGGCGCATCTTTGCGAACTCGTTTCCGCTCTGCGCGATAAGGGCGTGGAGGTCGTGGGCGACGAGCCGTCGCGCGCGATCTGTTCCGGAATTCTGCCCGCCGCAGAAGAGGATTTTTATACCGAATTTCTCGCGTTGAAAATTTCCGTAAAGATCGTGAACGGCGCGGACGAAGCGATTGCGTTTATCAACGAACATTCCACGGGTCACAGCGAGGCGATCGTCACGGAGAACGGGGAGCTTGCCGAAAAGTTCCTGCGGGAGATCGATTCCGCATGCGTGTACGTAAACGCATCCACGCGCTTCACCGACGGATTCGAATTCGGGTTCGGCGCGGAGATGGGAATCTCCACTCAAAAGTTGCACGCGCGCGGACCCATGGGGTTGCGCGAACTGACGTCGTATAAATTCCTGATCCGCGGCAACGGACAAATCAGAACGTAAAAACAGGGCTTCCGATTTCGGAAGCCCTGTTTTTAACGTTTTTTTACGATTACGCCGCCCGTCTTATAAATACTCTCGGGCGGAACGACGCCGCGCACGCAGGAGAGGGGATAGACGTTCGAATGCTTTCCGATGACCGTGCCCGGGTTGAGCACGCTGTTGCAACCGATCTCCACGAAGTCGCCGAGCATCGCGCCGAACTTTTTCAATCCCGTGGGGATTTCTCCGTCCGCGCTCTTGACCACGACGAGACTCTTATCCGATTTTACGTTCGAAGTCACCGCGCCCGCGCCCATGTGCGATTTGTGTCCGAGAATGCTGTCGCCCACGTAATTGTAGTGGGGGACCTGAACGCCGTCGAACAGGATTACGTTTTTCAGTTCGGTGGAGTTGCCCACCACGCAGCCCTCTCCGACCAGCGCGCTTCCGCGGATGAAGGCGCATTGCCTTACCTCCGTATCCTTGCCGATAATGCAGGGCGCGTTCAGCGAAGCGGTGGGGGCGATCTTCGCGGTTACGTGCACCCAGACCTCGGGCGCGATTTCCTGATACTCGTCGGGATTCAGCGTTCTGCCGAGCTCGGAAATAAACGCCTTCAATCCCGAAAGCGCTTCCCACGGGTATTCGAATTTGCCCAGATACCCCTGTGCCTTGGTGTAAGTCAAATCATATAAATCTTGAATTTTCATAACGTCCTCTCGGAATATTTTTGTTTCAGTTTAGCACGAACGGGCGGGAATGTCAATTTAAATTCGGGGAAAGGGCAAAACGGTTGTATTTCCTTTTGTTTTGCGGTATAATGGAATCGGGAGGGCGGTGATGAAACAGAAATTTGCGATATCGGTAGCGTCGTGTTTTTGCGCCGCGCTTCTCTGCGGTTGTTCGGGGAGCGGGCTGACGGGATACGAGGGCTACGGCTTCTTCGACGCCGTCATGCGCTGGGCGTATCTCCCGCAGGGCGAGGACGAGGGCGTGTGGAACGCGCTCAAAGAATACGCCGCGCAAACGGAAGCGTCGCTGTCGCTCTCGGCGGAAACGAGCCCGATCGCCCGTTTTAACGCCGCGGCGGCGGGTGAGACGGTGGAGCTCGACGGCGTTTCTTATTCCGCTTTGCAGACGGCGAAGGCGGTCTGCGAAAGGACGGAGGGCGCGTATAACCCCGCAATCGGGAACCTGATCGATCTATGGGGATTTTCTCCCCGCCACAATTCGGCGGATTACTCGCCCGCGTTGCCTTACGACCGGGCGGATTTTAAAACGGAGCTTCCCGATCCGGACTATATCGAAGCGTTTTTAACGCTTGTCGATTTTTCACAAGTCAGTCTTTGGGAGAGCGGGGGAAAATATTATGCGCAAAAGCCGTTAGTCACGGCGGAAATCGGCGGTGCGGAATATACTATGCAACTGAATCTCGGCGGAATCGGAAAGGGAATCTGTGCCGACGGCGCGGCGGAGCGGATCGCGGATGCGGGTTATGTTGCGGGATATTTCAATCTCGGTTCGAGCAGTATGTCGGTATTCGAAAACCCGCGCCGTAAGGACGGCTTGTGGGAAATCGACGTCAAGAGTCCGCGCGCGGAACTGGGCGATTATCTGTTTACGGCGTACGAAAAGAACGCCGCACTCTCTTCGAGCGGAGATTCCGAACGCTTTTACGAAATCGGGGGCGTGCGCTACGGGCATATTATCAACCCGAAAACGGGCTATCCCGTCGGCGCCGCGCCGGAAGAG
>JAETTR010000042.1 GCA_021768985.1 Bacillota bacterium | reverse complement strand
AAGGACGGGAATCCTGCAAGTTGAATCCGTAATGCCAGATCAGGGAAACGTATCCCGAAGTCATCAGGTTCGGGTGCCCCGAAGATAGATCGAAGAAAAGTTCGGGCTCCGCGTAGATCTGCATGCCGCCGATGATTGCGGTTACGATATTGTAGAAGATTACGGGATACAGATCGGGCATCGTCACCTTCCAGAAGATGCGCCAGCCGTTTGCGCCGTCGATCTGCGCCGCTTCCTTGGTCGCGGTGTTCACGCCCGAAAGCCCCGCCACGTAGAGTATGATTGTACCGCCCAAGCCCTTCCAGACGGACATGATCACGATCATCGTTTTACTCAACATGCCCTGGCTCCAATAGGTGTCGATATTCGGCGCCCAGGAGTATTCGCCCGTGACCGTGTTGTCCATCATCCACGGAAGATCGGTATGCAACAGCTGATTGATGACGCCGTCCACCTTGAACATGATCTTGAAAGTGTAGATGATGGAGATCGCGCTGGCGACGCAGGGGATATAGTAGAGCACGCGGAACACGTTTCCGCCCTTGATATCCCGCGACATGCAGACCGCAAAGAACATTGCGAGCACCATGCCGATGGGAATACCGATGAGATAGAACACCGTGTTGAACAGGGTCGCGCCCATGGCGTTCATCGTCTTGCCGACGAACATTCCGTCCACGACCGTCGTCTGGTTCGCCTGCCACAAGCTGCCCGCCCATTCCTTTTCGGTAAACGCGAAGCGATACCAGAAGAAGGGATCGTTTTTCGAGCCGCCGTACGCCGTCATGTCGAACACCGAGGAGCCGTTGTTCGGTTTTCCGCCGCTGAACATCAGCCCGATAAAGTCCCACAGTCCGCCCTGCGTGGTACTGTAATTGGTAAACGACAGCATGAGCGCAAGCACGAACGCGATATACACGAAGAGCACGGTTCCCACGATCAGGGGAAGGCAGAACGCCCAACCCCACAGGTTATCCTGCAATTTCTGCTGATTGATGGGTTTCCGATGTCTTTTCTTCGGAACTTCGGTGGAAACGGCGACCGCGTCCGTAGTCGGATTTTCCAAGCCTACGGTAACGTTTTCTTCCATAAAATTTCCTCCTGATTTTTTCGTTATTCTCTGCGCCCGCTTCCCGTCCGGTCGGACGGGAAGCGGGCCTGTCGTTCGTCCTTATTTTCCGTTGTTCTTCAACGAATTCTGCGCCGAACCCGCCGTCTGAATGCAATACACCGCGGGGGTCCAGAACGCTCTGTTCCGATCGCCGACGGTACGGGCAAGCGAATCGCCGTTGAGCCCCGCAATCTGCGCCGCGGTCAGTTTTTCCTGATTGCGGTAAGCGAACATCTTGGGCTGCGCGGAGGCGTTGAAGGAACCGATCCAGGTTTCGTCCGACGTGTACATACTCGAATCGCGCACCGAATTGAGCCCGTACTGCATTCTGATGTTCAGGTCGCGGTCCGCATACGTGAAGCAAACCATGCGCAGAACCTTCATGGCGAAGGCGATATTCGTATTCGCGTCGGCAGAACCCGTGAACTCGGAGAGCTTCACGTTCGCGTACTGCGGATCGAAGCGAAGCGTTCCGCTGCCGTTCTCCGAACCCGCGGCGTAATCGCCGTATCCGCACTGGTTGATCCATTCCTGCACCGTCAGATTCCGTTTGTTTCCGCTTCCGGGAAGGGAATCCTTTGCCATCGCCTTGGCGACCTTGTAATAGTAATCCCAGATCGCTCTGCCTTCGGTCGCGTTCGTCGTCGTGGAGAAGCCCTCGGGGGTGATCATATCCTTAAAGCTGCCGTTTGCATACCGGCTTTCCTGGAACCGAAGGAATTCGGTGCACTGTTCGCGGTAGTTGGGAAGCTGCGCGCCCGCATAAGTGAGGGTCACCTGCTACGCCTCGCCGATCGTAAGCGCCTGAATGAGGGAAGCCGTCGCTTCGCGCTTCCAGTACTCGGGATTGTCCTCGGTCATTCTTGCGAATCTGCCGTTCGCCGCGTAACCGACGGAGTCCATACGCGCCGCCCATTTATCCTGACGCTTGATCTGGTTCGCGACGATTTCCGCCGCCGTGTACTGCTTTAAGCCTTCCGCTTTGTTCGCGCGTTGCGCGCCGTCGTCGTTCGCCGCGTCGCCCGTGCCCTTTGCCGCGGGGCTGTTGCTGTATTCCTTCAAATTATAATCGGCGTCTCTCACCGAAGAATAGAGCGCGTATTTCTCGGCGACGGGAGTCGGCATCTGTCCGAATTCGAACACCGCCATGTCGGTATCGTTACGGGTTGCCGCGTCCCAGGTGCCTGCGCCGTAGAACACCGCCGCGCCCATACAGAAGTAGTTCCAGCCCGACGCGTTCTCTTTCGTCTTGGCTTCGTCGCCCGCGTTGCCCGAGTTGCCGTTCCAGGTGGAACCGAACTCCTGATACGCCGCGTACGTTTCGATAAAGTTCGCGCTGTTGAAGCCGTACTGCACGTTGGCGTTTCTCGTCGTGCCGTCGAGATTCATCTTCTGACGGACCTCCGTCGTAGTGCCCGCAAGCGTGGAGGCGACGCTGGTCGTATCCGCTTTCGCGGTCGGGTTCGAGCAGAGCGTAGACGCCTCGTTGATCAGATCGGCGTCGTTGCTCGCCGCCCAGGGAAGCAGGTAGAGCGCGTTGCCCTGCGCGCCTTCGTACTGTTCGCTTCCGAAAATGACCTGCGGTTTGTCCGTCGTGGTGAGTCCGCCCGTTCCCTTCGTGGGATCCTGCGCGTCCCAATCGAAGGTGTTCAGATAATAGGTGATCGCCCATACGAGCGCGCCGTATTCCGCCTGCGTGAACACCATGTGACCGAGCCCCGCGTCGTAAGGTACGTTCGAAGCCTTCGCGTTCGCCTGATCGGTGATATCGAAGGTGTCGCCGGGGAAGCCGGGAATGGTTACCGTATACCCTTCGCCGAACGTAAATTCTTCCACCGCGCACGCCATGGGATCGCCCGCCGCACGCGCGGATTCGTAATCGTTATAACGGTAGAAGTTGAACGGCTTATAATTTACGGGCACGCCGACCGCAATAATGGGCGCTTCGTCGCCCGCGCTCGCGGTAATATGCGTTCCGTCGCTCAACGTGTAATCCGCGTCGGCGGCGAACGTCGCAACGTTGTTCGTGGAATTTGCCGTATAGCCCGTATATTTCGCCGTACAGCCGGAGCTTCCCGCGACCTGGCTCGCGCTCGCCACGTCGCGCTTCGTCGAGCCCAACGTCTTCTGATAATCGAGCTTCAATCCGTCGGTAAAGTATTTGCGGTTGTAGCCCATGGAGAAGTTGGAATAGTCCTTCGGGAGTCCGTAGAGCCCGACCTTCTTCGAGCCGCTTTGCGTATAGAAGCCCGCGCCCGCTGATCCGTTTGCATTGTAGGAGATCTTCTGACCCGGCGTATAATTATTGTCCGTCGTGTCGTATCCGTAATAATCGATCGCGTTCGACCAGATCCCGTCGATCTTATCCGGCGCGCCCTCTTCGAGATAGTCGGATAAGTCCATTACGTACCCCGCCTTTGCGTACGACTGCACATACTTGGGCGAAAGATAAATGACGTCGGCAACGCTCTCGGGCGTCGACCACGCCTGTCTTAATAATTCAAAGTACTCGCTCTTATCGGGATTCACCTTTAAGTCTACCTTAACTTCGCGGCCCGTCTTTTGCGAATACGTTTCGCCCCATTTCTGACAAATGGTGTTGTTGGTGTGGTAATCCGAATCGTTACAGAAAATATTTACCGTAATCGTCGTCGGATTGCCGCCACCGCCCCCTTTGCCGCACGCCGCGGACGTAAGCGCGACTCCGCTCACCATGACCGCCGACAATGCGACAAGCGATACTTTTTTGAGTGTCTTGCTCTTTTTCATGTTTCTTTCCTCCCAGATTTCTTTTTAATTAGAATGCCGATCTTTCGGGCGGGATATACCTGTTTGCGCCGATTTTCGGGGGGACGCGAAAACAATAAAAAACCGCCCGCGAAACGCCGCGAGAGGGTAAAAAAGAACAAAAAAACGCATTCGTAAACCTTCTTCGTTTTACGCTCAAAAAATAAGCATGAAAAAAGTTAGCGAATACGCCTCATGATCATGACTTCCCCCCGTCGTCATTTCTTGTAGTGCAATAAATATAACACACCCTTTTTCGTTTGTCAATGCTATTTTGAAAATTTTCTTGTTATTTTTTTACTTTTTTGGCAAATTTTTTTGATTCATCTAAAAGAAAAAGGGTAAAAAACCGCCCCGCATCTGCGGGGCGGACGCCTTTATTCCATTCTGTCGATAATATCCAGCAACTCGCTGATCCGATCCAGATCGTCGCGCGTGTAATAATCGATATAAATTCTGCCTTTTTTATCCGTGCCGATCAGCGACACCTTCGTTTTAAAGGTGTTGCGGAGCCGCTCCACGAGATATTTGAGCTCCGCGCTCGCAAGCGCGTTCTTTTTTTCCTTCTCCTTGGCGAGCACCTCGGGCGGGTTCAAAAACTGTTTTACGGCGCGTTCCATATCCCGCACCGACCAGCCGTTCTTCACGCACTCCCGCGCGAGCTCCGCCTGCGATTCGTTCGGCACCGTCACGAGGGTGCGCGCGTGCCCCGAGGACAGCCGCCCCTCCCGCACCAGCGCGATCACCTCGCCGTTCAGCGACAAGAGCCGCAGCGTGTTCGCGATCGCGGGGCGGGATTTGCCGAGCCGTTCCGCCAGCACTTCCTGCGTCAGGGAGAACTCCTCCATCAGCCGTTTCATGCCGTAAGCCGCCTCGATCGGGTTCAGATCCTCGCGTTGCAGGTTCTCGATCAGGGAGATTTCCTGAATTTCCCGCTCGTCGAGCTCCTTGATGATCACGGGCACTTTTTCGAGCCCCGCGCGGATCGCCGCGCGGTAACGCCGTTCGCCCGCGATGATCATGTATTTACCCTTCTGGGTACGGTTCACCACGAGCGGCATGATCACGCCGTGTTCCTTAATGGAATTCGCAAGATCGTTCAGCGCGTTTTCGTCGAACGCCTTGCGGGGCTGATCGGGATTGGGGAATACCTCGGATACGGATACCTCCGTCGCTCCGTTGCCGTTTCCGCCTTCCGACTGCGCGTTTTCGTAGGCTTCTTCCGTTTCGCTGAACAGCGCGGAGAGCCCTTTTCCTAACCCTTTCGCCATCTTTCCTTATTCTCCTTTCCCCTCTGTTTTTTTCATAAATTCTTCGGTAAGCGCTCCGTACGCCCGCGCGCCCATGCACTTCGGGTCGTGGAGCAGAATCGGTTTGCCGTGACTCGGCGCCTCCGACAGCCGCACGTTGCGCGGAATTACGATTTCATACAGCTTCTTCGTAAAATATTTTTTGATCTCCGCCGCGATCTGTTTGCTGATCAGCGACCTGCCGTCGTACATCGTCAGCACCACGCCCTCTACCTTCAGGCTCTTGTTCAGGTGCTGGCGCACGAGCGCGATCGTATTCATCAGCTGCGACAGGCCCTCGAGCGCGTAATATTCGCTCTGAATCGGGATAATCACGCTGTCTGCCGCCGCGAGAGAATTGATGGTGATCAGCCCGAGCGAGGGCGGGCAGTCGATCAGAATATAATCGTACTCCCCGCGTACCTTTTCGAGCGCGCCCTTCAACACCTTTTCGCGGCTTTTTTTGTATACGAGTTCCACTTCCGCCCCCGCGAGATCGATATTCGAGGGCAAAATAAAGAGATTGGGCAGTTCAGTGGGGAGAATGTTTTCCTTGACGTCCTCCTCGTCGATCATCACGTTATAAACGGATTTTTTCAGCGTGCTTTTGGAAAAGCCGAGCCCCGTCGTCGCGTTGCCCTGCGGATCGAGATCGACGAGCAGAACCTTGCGGTCCGCCGCCGAAAGATACGCCGCCATGTTCACGCAGGTCGTCGTCTTGCCCACGCCGCCCTTCTGATTGGAGAACGAGATGATTTTACCCATTTTTGTTTACTCCTTAATATCTTTTTCCGCCGGATTTTCATCGGGCTTTTTCTCCGTCTCGGACGGTTCTTTGCGCGCGCCCTTGTCGTCCGAAACCGCCTTTTCCCCGAACGGGCTGTCGGGAACGCCCTTATCGTGCTTTTCCATATATTCCAGCACTTCGGCGTAGCTCGCGCCCTTCATGAGCATATCCACTTCTTTCGTGTAAATGGTCTCCCGCTCCACGAGCACGCGCGCCATATTGTCGAGGATCGCACGATTTTCGGAAAGCAGCTTCTTCGCCCGCTCGTACTGCGTGCCGATAATCCGCTTCACTTCCGCGTCGATCAGAGCCGCTGTCTGCTCGGAATACACCGTTCTCTCCTCGTAATCTCTGCCGAGGACCACCGGTCCGCTGCTTCCGTAGGCAATGGGTCCGAGCTTTTCGCTCATACCCCACTCGGTCACCATCTTCCGCGCGCGCAGCGTCACGTGCTGAATGTCGCCCGAAGCTCCCGCAGAATAATCGTGTATGACAAGCTCTTCGGCAACTCTTCCGCCGAGCGCCATACAGATATCATCGTTAAGTTTGTTAACAGTATCGCTCCGATCGTCCGTTTCGGGGCGTTGCAGGGTATAACCTGCCGCCATGCCGCGGGGAATGATTGAAACCTCCTGAACCTCGTCGCAGTGCTCGCACAGTTTTGCAAGGATCGCGTGACCCGCTTCGTGATAAGCGGTGTTCTTCTTGTCCGCTTCGGTCACCACGCGGCTCTTCTTCTGCGGTCCCATGATCACTTTGTTAATTCCTTCATAAAGCTCGAGGTTGCCGATCATGGTTTTCCCTTCGCGCGCCGCCAGAATCGCGGCTTCGTTCAGGAGGTTTGCAAGATCAGCCCCCGAGAATCCCGCCGTAATGCGGGCGATCACTTTGAAGTTGACGTCGGGAGCCAAAGGCTTATTTCTCGCATGAACTTTCAGAATCTGCTCTCTTCCCTTGACGTCGGGCAGGTTCACGTAAATCTGACGATCAAACCGTCCGGGGCGGAGCAACGCGCTATCGAGGATATCGGCACGGTTGGTTGCCGCCATGACGATTACGCCCTCGTTTGTGTCGAAGCCGTCCATCTGAACGAGAATCTGGTTCAGCGTCTGCTCGCGCTCATCGTGACCGCCTCCGAGTCCTGCGCCGCGTTGACGACCCACCGCGTCGATTTCGTCGATAAAGATAATACAGGGCTGATTGCGCTTTGCCAGATCAAACAAATCGCGCACGCGCGACGCGCCGACGCCCACGTACATTTCTACGAAGTCGGAACCGCTGACCGAGAAGAACGGAACTCCCGCTTCGCCGGCAACAGCTTTTGCGAACAGCGTCTTACCTGTTCCCGGAGGGCCGACCAACAGCACCCCCTTCGGAATCTTTGCGCCCAAATCAGAGAACTTTTTCGGCGTCCGCAAAAATTCAACGACTTCTTTTAATTCCTCTTTCTCTTCTTCCGCGCCTGCAACGTCGCTGAAACGCACTTTCAGATTTGTGGAAACTTTCGCCTTCGTCTTACCGAAGTTCATGACTTTGCCACCGCCGCCGCTCGTTGCGCGTAAAATCACAAAGAACAGCACGACGCCCGCGACAAGAATCAGAATATACAGAATATTGCCCCAATTGGAACCTGCGTTGGGATTCGAGTAATCGTATACTTCCAATCCGAACTCGTCAGTCCACTCTTGCACCAGCTTCCAACCGTCTGCGGTATGCATATTCGGACCGTACGTCCAATAAGTATAATTCTTCGCGTCCTTCGAAGTATACCCATAGAAACTGTATCCGTCAAAATAGACCTTCACGATTTGCTTTGCGTCAGCAATTTCTCCTTCTTCCCCATCGCGATCCACGCGCGGATCCGCCATGAGCTCAACGAACCTACTGGATTCCACTTTGCGGCTGTTTTTAGACAGCGTAGTGACTAGAAAGTATACGCCGATTCCAAGAGCAAGCACAACGGCAATCCAGAGGATTGTTTTGACTACCTTGTTCAAATTTTACTCTCCTTTCTATCGTTATTATTAACTCGCACAATAGTATGCGTGTTTTTTGTAGTATTATTGTATCATAAACGAATAAATATATCAAGTGTTTGTTGACAATTCTTT
>JAETTR010000041.1 GCA_021768985.1 Bacillota bacterium | reverse complement strand
TACTGGAACGTGCTCACCAAAGAGCGGAACGGGGAGTATCTCGGACAGACGGTGCAGGTGATTCCGCATGTGACGAACGAGATCAAGTCGTTCATCTATCAGGTCGGAAAGACGACGGGCGCGGATATCGTCATCACCGAAATCGGCGGCACGACGGGGGACATCGAAAGTCAGCCCTTCCTCGAAGCGATCCGTCAGGTCGCGCGCGAGGTCGGCAGAGACAACTGCTGCTTTATCCACGTCACGCTCGTGCCCTACATTTCGGGCTCGTGCGAATTCAAGAGCAAACCCACCCAGCACTCCGTAAAGGAATTGCAGGGAATGGGCATCTTCCCCGATATCATCGTGGCGCGCGTGGACAAGCCTATGCCTGATAGCATTCGCGAAAAGATCGCCATGTTCTGCAACGTCGCGCCCCGTTGCTGTATCGAAAACCTCACGGTGCCCGTGCTGTACGAGGCGCCCATGATGCTTGAAAAGAGCAATCTCTCCACGATCGTCTGCGATATCCTGCGACTCGATCCCAAGGAGATCGATCTGACCGAATGGGAAGAGATGCTCAACCGCATTCACGCACGCAGTAAAACGGTGAAGATCGCGCTGTGCGGAAAGTACGTACAGCTGCACGACGCGTATCTGTCCATCGCGGAAGCGCTCGCGCACGGAGGGTACGAAACGGACGCGAAGGTCGAAATCGAGTGGGTGGACACCGAAATTTTAAACGACAATAACATAGCGGAATACCTCGGCGGCGTTCACGGCGTGCTCATTCCGGGCGGCTTCGGCGGCAGAGGCGTGGAAGGCAAGGTCGCGGCGTGCAAGTACGCGCGCGAAAACAATATTCCTTATCTCGGAATCTGTCTCGGCATGCAGGTGGCGGTTATCGAATTCGCGCGCAACGTGCTCGGCTATGCGGACGCGAACTCCTCCGAATTCTGTCCCGAGGGCAAGCATTCCGTGATCGATCTCATGCCCGACCAGTACGGCGTCAAAATGGGCGGCACCATGCGGTTGGGCGCCTATCCTTGTAAGGTGATCGGCAAGCGCATGAAGGAAGCGTACGGCGCCGACGAGGTGCGCGAACGCCATCGCCACCGCTTCGAATTCAACAACGAATACCGCGAAGCGTTCGAGGCGAACGGAATGCAGATCGCGGGCACGTTGCCCGACGGTTCCCTTGTGGAAGCGGTGGAATATCCCGCGAACGACTTTTTCGTCGGCGTGCAGTTCCACCCCGAGTTCAAATCCCGTCCGAACAACGCGCACCCGCTTTTCCGCGAGTTCATCCGCCACGCGGTGAAATATAAGGCGAAGCATAAATCCTGAATTTCTTTCGGTTGCGATAAAAATTTTTCTGCGGAATATAATAAAAACGTGAAAATCAACGAACATTTTTTAAACTTAAAAGACAGCTATCTCTTTGCGACGGTCGGCAAAAAGACGGCGGAATACAAAAAAGCGCATCCCGATCGGGAGGTGATCCGCCTTTCGATCGGCGACGTGACCCGTCCGCTCGCTCCCGTCGTGATCGAAGCCATGCACAAGGCGGTGGACGACATGTCCCGCACCGAAACATTCAAAGGATACGGACCGGATCAGACCTGTTACGGCTACGATCAATTGCTCGATTCCATTCTGGGCAGTTACGCGCGCAAGGGCGTGACGCTCTCCAAGAGCGAAGTGTTCGTCTCGGACGGCGCGAAATCCGATTGCGGGAATATTCTCGATCTGTTCTCCGCGGAGAACACCGTGCTCCTGCCCGATCCCGTCTATCCCGCTTACGCCGATGCAAACGTGATGGCGGGGCGGAAGATCGTTTACGCCGACGCGAACGAGCAAAACGGCTTTTTGCCCATGCCGGACGATTCGGTTCGGGCGGATCTCGTTTATATCTGTTCGCCCAATAATCCGACGGGCGCGGCGTACACGCGCGAGCAGTTAAAGGCGTGGATCGCTTACGCCAAAAAGCAGGACGCCGTCATTTTATACGACGCGGCGTACGAGTACTTCATTAGCGATCCCGCGCTCTGCCGCAGTATTTACGAGGTGGAGGACGCGAAGGATTGCGCGATCGAGATCTGTTCCTATTCCAAAACGGCGGGCTTTACGGGCGTGCGTTGCGGATACACCATCGTGCCGGAAGCCCTCGTCCGCGGCGGGGCGAGTCTGAACCGTCTTTGGGCGCGGCGGCAGTCCACCAAATTCAACGGGGTTAGCTATATCACCCAGATGGGCGCGGCGGCGGTGTTCACCGAAGAAGGGGAAAAGCAGATCGGCGAAAACATCGCCTGCTATAAGAAGAACGCGAAGATCATTGCCGATTGTCTGGACCGTCTCGGAATCTGGTATGCGGGCGGAAAGAATTCGCCCTATATCTGGTTGAAATGTCCGAACGGCATGGGCAGTTGGGAGTTCTTCGATTACCTGCTCGAAAACGCGAACGTGGTGGGAACGCCCGGTTGCGGATTCGGCAAAAACGGGGAGGGGTATTTCCGTCTGACCGCGTTCGGCACGGAAGAGAATACCCGCAAAGCGTGCGAAAGAATCGCGGCTTTATTGAAATAATAAGACGTTCTTGCGGAAATTCCGCGGATAAAAAGGTAAGGGAAAAATGAGTATAAAGAGAGAAGCGGGCGTGCTTTGCCACATTTCGTCGTTGCCCGGAAAATACGGCATCGGCTCGTTGGGAAAGGAAGCGTTCCGCTTTGCAAAAAACCTCGCGAAGAGCGGGGTGACCTATTGGCAGGTTCTGCCCCTCGTGCAAACGGGCTACGGCGATTCTCCGTACAGCTCGGTTGCGTGCAGTTCGGGCAATCCGTATTTTATCGATCTCGACCTGCTTGCGGCGCAGGGGCTTCTCACCAAGGAAGAGCTGAAAAGCGCGGAGCATAGGGGCGACGCGGACTACGGCGCGCTGTATGCGGAACGGTATCCGCTGTTGCGCAAGGCGTTCTCCCGCTTTTTCTTTGACAGCGAGGAATTCCGCGCGTACGTCAAGAGCGGCGTTTCGGAGGACTACGCGCTGTTCATGACGGCGAAAACGGTGTTCGGCGGGTCTTTCCCCGATTGGGAGCCGGGCGTGCGCGACCGCGATCCCGAAGCGCTCGAAAAGCTCCGCACCGACTATCACGAGGAATATCTGTTTTGGAATTTCCTGCAATACGAATTTCATATTCAGTGGACGGCGCTCAAGGAATACTGCCGTTCGCTCGGGATCAGATTTATCGGGGATATTCCGCTGTACGTCGCGTACGACAGCGCCGACGTATGGGCGCACCCCGAATTGTTCAAACTCGATAAGTCTTTGAAACCCGTGAAGGTCGCGGGGGTTCCGCCCGACTATTTCTCCGAAACGGGTCAGCTGTGGGGCAATCCCGTCTACGACTGGGCGGCGAACGAAAAGGAAGATTTCAAGTGGTGGAAGGATCGGCTCAGGCAGTCCTTTTCCATGTACGACGTCGTTCGCATCGATCATTTCCGCGGACTCGACCGCTATTACGAAATCCCGTTCGGCGCGGAGACCGCGGTGAAAGGCGTCTGGAAGGACGGACCCAAGGAAAAGCTGTTTGTCGGTCTGGACAAATCGTCCGTCATTGCCGAGGATCTGGGTACGATCGACGACGGCGTGCGCGCCCTGCTCGAAAAAACGGGTTTTTCCGGCATGAAGGTTCTGCTTTTCGCGTTCAACGGAAATCCCTTTAATCCGTATCTGCCGGCGAATATCGAAGAGAACAGCGTATGCTATACGGGCACGCACGACAACGATACCGTCATGGGTTACGTCGAATCTCTTTCTGCGGAGGAATTTATTCTCTTCCGTTCCCGCGTCGCCGCGGCGCTCGAGGAGAGCAACGTCATGCTGTCGCTCGGCAAGAAGGGGGAGAACTTCCCCGAAGCGTTCGTGCGCCTTGCAATGAGCACCAAAGCGAGGATCGCGGTTGTTCCCGTACAGGACGTTCTGGGGCTGAACAATTCCGCCCGCATGAACTCTCCCGGCACCGAGGAAGGGAATTGGCGGTTCCGCCTTGCGAAACAGCCTTCCGGCGCCTCGTTGAGAAAGTTGAAAAAAATAATAAAAGTTTATAGGAGATGAGGGATGTCAAAGAAAAACAAAGAGAAGAAGGGCTTTTTCGGGGAATTCAAGGAATTCATCACGCGCGGGAACGTGTTGGATATGGCGGTCGGCGTAATCGTCGGCGGCGCGTTCACGGCGATCGTCAACGCGCTGAGCAATCAGATTTTGAAGCCGATCATCAACTGGATTCTCGCTGTAATCGTCGGTGCGGATTCGCTCGATCACGTGTTTACCTTTTTAAAGACGGCATACGATCCCGTTACCGGCGCGGTAGATCTTGCCGCTTCAATCTATATCGACTGGGGCGCGTTTATCAACGCGATCATTAATTTCCTGCTCATTGCGCTCGTGCTGTTCTGCATCGTAAAGCTGATCAATAAGCTGAACGCCGTGCAAAAGGATCTGAAAGAAGCCGCGGTGGCTGCCGCCGAAAAGCGCGAACAGGAGCGCCTGGCGGAGGAAGCGAAGAAGCAGGCGGAGCTGACCGCCACGACGACGGAGGGCTCGCTTGCGGAAAAGCCTGCTGAAACGGTCGCGCCCGCGGAAGAAAAGAAAGCCGAAGAAAAGAAAGAGAACTAAAACGGAAAGGACGGCGCGCCGTCCTTTTTTCATGCACAAAAATAATCGCTTTCCGATATAATAATCGGGGAGAGCTTATGCGGATATGTTTTGTAACGGAAGGGAATCTCGGAGAATTTTCGGCGTGCGGGGCGGGCGCCGCCGACGTCGTGTGCTGCGGATTCCAGTCGCTCGGTAAGGTGAGCTACGAGCGGGAGCTGCGCGGGGAAACGGGATTGTTCGAGGACGTCGCGCTGCTCTCCAAAGAGGGAAAGAACGTGGTCGTATGCGGCTGTTTTACCGACGCGCGGGGGATTTTGCGCAAATCCGTCGTCGTGGCGGAAAAGGGGCGGGTTCTCGGCGTTTCGGACATGGTAAACAAAATCGATTCGGGGGATTACCGTCCGGGCGCGGGGATCAAGATATTCGACACGGGCGCGGGGAAAATCGGAATCGTCGTCGCCGAAGATTTGTACTTTCCGCAAGTGATGCAAACGCTGTCCGTCTGCGGGGCGGAGGTTGCGCTCTGTCTGTTCGAGGATCTGAACGACGGGCTGGAACAGACGCTCATGCGCGCGCAGTCCTTTCTATACGGAATCCCCGTCTGTCTCTGCGCATACGGCTACGCGCAGGCGTCGGATATCGGCGGCAAGGTATTGTTCGCAACGCCGACGAGCCCGTGGTATTACGATCTGGAACGGGAACAGGAATACCATCTGGTCGAAACCCGTCAGCGCGGATTTTACCGCCGCAAAAAAAGCGGATTCTGATCGGGTAAAAAAAAGCGGTTGCAAACAACCGCTTTTCGTTTGAATTTACTTGATAATTCTCGAGCCTGCAACCGCAAGCGCGCCCGGTCCGATATGGCAGGAAACGCTCAACGAGAGGGGATCGCAGAACAGAACGGGCACGTTCGGGAACGCTTCTTCGAGCTCCGCTTTAAATTTGGCGGCTTCTACGTCGTTTGCGGTGTGCGCAACCGAGAGTTGCATCTCGCCCTTCGAAACGAGCTCCGCGAACCGCTTCTCGAAGTCCGAACGGATCGCCTGAATCATGACCTCTTTCGCCTGTTTCAGGGTGTGCACCTTTTTAAACGCGTCGAGCTTCTCGCCCTGAATCTGCAATACGGGCTTGATTTTCAGAATCGTGCCGATCAGCGCGGCGGCGGGCGTGAGCCTTCCGCCTTTTTTCAGATACTTCAAGGTGTCGAGCGAAATGTAGATGCTGCTGTCGAACTTGGTGTTCATCAGTTTTACGCGGATTTCCGCAGCGTTCAATCCCTGCTTTGCGAGGGTGATCGCGTCGTATACGCTTTGTTTTTGCGTAATGGAAATGCGCTGGTTGTCCACGACCTGTACTTTCCCTTCGTAGCTCTTCGCAAGGTGCTCCGCCGTATGGCAGGATTCCGAAAGCCCGCTCGACATGGGAATATGCACGATTTCGTAGCCTTCTTTCAGAATGGAATCCCACAGCTCGGTGACGCTCGCAACCGATGGTTGCGAAGTGGAAACGTTTGCGTCGCCTTTCAAGTGCGCGTAAAACTCTTCCTGCGTGAGGTTGATGTCCTCGAAGAACTCTTCACCGTTGATCAAAAAGGGCATCGGGAGCACGGAAATTCCCAGTTTTTCCGCTTCCACTTGCGTGATGCCGCTGTTCGAGTCGGTGACGATTTTTACTTTCGTCATGTTACTCTCCAATTTATTCATTTTTTGAACTAAAACGATTGTAACAGAATCGAAAGGAAATGTCAACGGAATCGCACAAGTTTATCTGCGGAAAATGACGATCATTTGTTGACAAATGCAAGTCCGCGGGTATATAATGTTTGAAAAGTTGTAAATCTGATGAACAAGGAATCGACGATATGTTTCGTATTCTGAAAAAAGTACGGTTGAATCCCACCGTTACGCGGTTGGATATCGAAGCGCCTCTCATTGCGAAGAAGGCGCTTGCAGGGCAATTCGTAATCGTGCGTGCGGACGAACGCGGCGAGCGAATTCCGCTTACCATCGCGGGGAGCGATCTCTCGACGGGTGCGGTAACCATTATCTTTCAGGTCGTCGGCGGATCGACCATGGCGCTGAACGCGCTGGAAGAGGGGGATTGTGTCGCCGATTTCGTCGGACCGCTCGGCACGCCCACCGAAGTGGAGGGACTGAAAAAGGTTGCGGTCGTCGGCGGCGGCGTGGGTTGCGCCATCGCGTTGCCCGTTGCGCGGCGGTTGAAGTCGCTCGGTTGCGATGTCACCTCCATGGTCGGATTCCGAAGCAAAGATCTCGTCATTCTCGAGGAGGAATTCCGCGCGGCGAGTAGCCGCTTTTATATGATGACGGACGATGGGAGCTACGGCGAAAAAGGAAACGTGTGCATTCCGTTAAACCGTTTACTCGAATCGGGAGAACGGTTCGACGAAGTCATCACGATCGGACCGCTCGTCATGATGAAGTTTGTCGCAAAGGTGACGGAGCCCTACGGCGTGAAAACGATCGCGAGCATGAACCCGATCATGATCGACGGTACGGGCATGTGCGGTTGTTGCCGCGTTACCGTGGGCGGAGAAATGAAGTTCGCCTGCGTGGACGGACCCGACTTCGACGCGCACAAAATCGACTTCGACGAAGCGATGAAGCGTTCCCGCACCTATGCGGAATTCGAGGCGCGCGCGCGGGAAAAGCATTGCAATCTCTTTCGCAAGGAGGTAAAGTAACGTGCCGAAATTCAATATGTGTCCGTATAAGAATCCGATGCCCACGCAGGATCCGCTCGTAAGGAATCAAAACTTTAAGGAAGTCGCGCTCGGATATTCCGAGGAGACGGCGATCGACGAGGCAAAGCGGTGCCTGAACTGCAAGAACCGTCCCTGCGTGGCGGGTTGCCCCGTGAATATCATGATTCCCGAATTTATCGCGCTTGTGGCGGAGGGCAAGTTCGAGGAAGCGTACGAAGTCATTCACCGTTCTTCCTCTCTGCCCGCGGTGTGCGGAAGAGTCTGCCCGCAGGAAACGCAGTGCGAGGGAAAGTGCACGCGCGGCATCAAGGGCGAGCCCGTCGGGATCGGCAGGCTCGAACGCTTCGTCGCCGATCGGCACAACGCGCAGGCAAACAACACGGCAAAGAAACCTGCCGGCAACGGGCATAAGGTCGCCGTGGTCGGCTCCGGTCCCGCAGGACTCACCTGCGCGGGCGATCTCGCCAAGCTCGGTTACGAGGTGACCGTGTTCGAAGCGCTTCATACTGCGGGCGGCGTGCTCGTGTACGGCATTCCGGAATTCCGTCTCCCCAAGGAGATCGTCCGGAAGGAAGTGGAGGGACTGAAAGCGCTCGGCGTGAAAATTGAAACGAACTCCGTCGTCGGACGGGTGTTTTCCGTAGAAGAATTAAAGAAGGAGTACGGCTTCGAGGCGGTGTTCCTCGGCACGGGCGCGGGATTGCCCAAGTTTATGGGGATTCCGGGCGAGAGC
>JAETTR010000040.1 GCA_021768985.1 Bacillota bacterium | reverse complement strand
TCAGCAAATCCGCAAGTGGCTAAGGTCGAAACACCTTGACCCGCCTTCGCTTGATAAGGACGGCGTAAAGCAATTGATAAGCGAATGCAAAGAAAACGAACCCGACGTGGTGGAATTTATGCAGATAAGGCAGGAACTCGGAAAGACCAGCGTAGCCAAGTACGACGCGATGGCGCGGGCGTTATGCCACGACAAGCGCATACGCGGAATGCTTCAATTTTACGGAGCAGAGCGAACGGGACGGTGGGCAGGACGCATCGTGCAATTGCAGAACCTACCGCAGAACAAGCTGAAAGACCTTGACCTCGTGCGTCAGATAGTCCGAAACGGAGATTTTGACCTTTTGGAAATTCTGTACGAGTCGCCTATGGATTTATTCAGCCAGTTAATACGGACGAGTTTCATAGCGCGAAAGGGAAAGACGTTCGCCGTTGCCGATTACTCAGCCATCGAGGCCCGCGTCATAGCGTGGCTGGCTGGCGAAGAGTGGCGACTGGAGGTATTCCGAACCCACGGCAAAATATACGAGGCATCGGCAAGCCAAATGTTCAATGTGCCGATAGAGGAAATCACGAAAGACAGTCCGCTCAGGAAAAAAGGCAAGGTCGCCGAACTCGCCCTCGGTTATCAAGGCGCAGTCGGCGCGATGAAGAAAATGGGCGGCGAGGCGATGGGACTGACTGAGGACGAAATGCAGCACATCGTCAACGTATGGCGAGGTAGCAACAGCAAAATAACGGAATTATGGCGAACAACGGAGAACTCGGCGAAAAAAGCCATAGCGCACCCCGGCGTAAGCATAACAATCCAGCACGGCATCACTTTTCAGATGCTGGACGGGACGCTATACATCACGCTTCCGTCCGGACGCGCCCTCGCGTACCAAAAAGCGCGAATAGAGCGCATCGGAATGCGAAGCTCAATCAAATACGTGGGGCAAACACCCGAAACGAAAAAATGGGAAACCGTGGACACCTACGGCGGCAAGATAACCGAAAACATCACGCAAGCCGTGGCGCGAGACTGCCTCGGAGCGGCAATGCTGAGACTGGATAAGGCAGGCTACACACCGCAATTTCACGTCCACGACGAAGTAATCGTAGAGGTCGACCAAGACAGCGCGGAAGCCGATATGGAGCGCATACGCGACATTATGCGACTGAAAGACGTTGACTGGCTGAAAGGACTGCCGCTGAACGCCGAGGGATACCTAACGACTTACTATAAAAAAGATTGACGGAGACAAGCGATGGCAGAAATCAAGTTAAAAAACGGCGCACGGCTGGAATTGCATATAGCGATAGGACGCGACCGTTTCGAGAAAAAATGGAAAAATAAAACCGTTACGTGGACGGAACTGCTGGAACGCATCTCGGAAACCGTCAGAACGCACGAAACAGCCGCCGAATACCGCAATATGGGCAAAGACGGGCAATCGCAAATAAAAGACATAGGCGGTTTCGTAGGCGGCGTTTTGAAGAACGGACGGCGCAGAAACGGATACGTTCAATCGCGCAGTTTAATCACGCTGGATGCCGACTTCGCTCCGACCGATTTCTGGGATGACGTGGAATTGATGACGACGTACGCGGTCGCCGCATACTCCACGCACAAACACACGCCGGAGCATCCGCGCCTTAGGTTCATCATCCCGATGAGCCGCGACGTTACACCCGAAGAGTACGAAGCCATCGCCCGGTTCGTTGCAAACGAACTGGGAATTGACTATTTCGACGATACGACCTACGAGCCGACACGGCTTATGTACTGGCCCAGCACATCGAAGGACGCGGAATTCTTCTTCGAGTACGTGGACGCGCCCATTTTAGACCCGGACGCGATACTTTCCAAATACACGGACTGGCGCGACACTTCGAACTGGCCCGAATCCAGCAGATGCAAAGGACTGCGCAAGAAAACCGCAGAAAAGCAAGGCGACCCTCTCGCCAAGACCGGACTCATCGGCGCATTTTGCAGGACTTATACGATAGAGGACGCAATAGCGACCTTTCTTCCGGATGTTTATACCGAATGCAATACACCGGGCAGATACACCTATGCGAACGGCAGCACGGCGGCGGGTCTTGTGATTTATGAAGACAAATTTGCTTACAGCAACCACGCGACAGACCCTGCGAGCGGTCAGCTTTGCAACGCTTTTGACCTTGTGCGCATTCACTTATTCGGGGAAGAAGACCTCGATGCGAAAGACGGTACACCCGTCAATAAGCTGCCGAGCTGGGGCAAAATGATGGAACTGGTCGGAGCGGACGAAAACGTGAAGCTCACCATAGGCGAAGAAAAGATACAAAAGGCAAAAGCCGAATTCGGCGACGGTTTCAAAGACAGCGAAGATGCCGAATGGATGAAAAAGCTCAAGACGAACAAAGCGGGCGGTTATGAGCCTACGATTGCCAATTTGAAGCTCATCCTTCAGAACGACCCGAATCTGCAAGCCATACACGGACGCGACCTCTTCCGCGACCGATGCACGGTCAAAGGCGAACTGCCGTGGCCGCGTGACGGAGCGATGTGGACGGACGTCGACGACGCGGGACTGCGCGATTATATGGAGTCGGTCTACGGCATCGAGGCAAAAGGCAAATTGCTGGATGCACTCGCCCTCGTTTTCGAGGAACGGTCATTCCACCCCGTAAAGCAATTCATAGAAAGCACGGCGTGGGACGGGCGCGCGAGAGTGGAGCGATTGCTGATTGACTATCTCGGCGCGGAAGATTGCGCATACGTCAGAGCCGTAACAAGGAAAACGATAATAGCCGCGATAGCGCGAATTTACGACCCCGGATGCAAATTCGACCATATGCTGACCATCGTAGGCAAGCAGGGCATAGGGAAGACGCTAATCGTGCAAAGGCTCGCCGGGGAGTGGTTCAGCAACTCGATAACCGAAATCCGCGGCAAAGAGAGCTACGAAGCCCTCGACGGCGCGTGGATAGTAGAGATGGGCGAACTCGCCGCTTTGAAAAAGAGCGACAGGGACGCAATCAAAAATTACATAAGCAAAACCGAAGACACCTACCGCAAGGCTTATGCCCGGAACGTAACCATCAACCGCAGGCACAGCATATTCATCGGCACAACAAACGAGTCGTCGTTCCTTGAAGACGATACTGGAAATAGGCGGTTCTGGGTGGTTGATACTAACGCAGAACGCAGGACAAAGACAGTGTGGGGCGTGAACGGGATGACCGCCGAAGAGGTGCATCAAGTATGGGCCGAAGCACTCGAACTCTACCGCGCCGGCGAGAACATTATGGAATTGACCGATGAAGAAGCCGCCGCCGCGCAGAGAGAGCAGGAAAAGCATACCAGCGAAGACTCGCGCCAAGGCATCATTGAAAGATACCTAAGCATACCGCTCCCCGCAGACTGGGCATCGAAATCAACATTTGAACGGATGCAGTATTACTCCAGTGTGGAGACGTTCAAGGGGTCGCCTAACGGCGTAGAACGAACAAAGGTCTGCGCCATAGAGGTCTGGACGGAATGCTTACAACAACCCGAAGCGCGAATGCTGAAAAGCGACACGCGCCAAATAAACGCGATGCTGGAAAAGCTCGGCTGGATAAAGAGCGACAAACTGATGCGGTTTGGACCGTATGGAGCCCAGCGCGGATTTATAAAACCGAAAACGGAGGATTGATTATGGGCAAAAAACATAAGAACAACGGTCGCAGCAAAAGCGGAATCGACCTTGATGCAAAGGGATGCCACAATTGTGCGAACTGCACCTACATAGGCGAAGGCGACTATTTCTGCGACGAAATAACGCCCGCAGTGGTAATCACCGGATTTTCTGCGCCGACCGAAGACTTCTTCGCTTGCGAGGGAAGGAGGTGGAAAAAGCAATGAACGCGGAATGGATTTTGAAAGCCATGGAGACGATAAAGAGCGGTCTCTGCGAGAAGCTGGAAAAAGGCAATATCACGGTTTACAAATGCGGGAAGATTATCCGCATCGACATCAAAAACGCTTTCGAGAACGAATAAGGACGGCGAAAATGAAGGTTGATATTTTCAGTACAGCGGAGCGGTACGGCGTGATTTGCGCCGACCCGCCGTGGAAACAAAGCAAGGGCGGCCGTAAAGCCGTCAGAGCGCACAGTAGCGGACTCCCGCTTGATTACAGGACAATACCGCTGGAAGAGATAGAGAGCCACCTGCGCACCGCTGTGGGGCGCACAGAGGCGAATAGCGTTCTCTTCCTGTGGACGATTGACAAATACCTCTTCGAAGCGCAGGCGATAGCCGAAAGGCTCGGATACAAACTCCACGCCCGGATGGTCTGGAACAAAGTAAACGGAATCCCTGCGGCGTTCACGATAAGATACGGACACGAATACCTGCTTTTTATGTATCGCGGCAAATTGCGCCCGGTGGCAAAAGCGGAGCGGGGTAAGATACATAGCGTGTTCACGGAACGCGCCGAACGGCACAGCCAAAAGCCGAGAATCGCCTATGAGATTATGGAGCGGCTATACCCCACCGAAAAGAAGCTCGAACTTTATGCGCGGCGTGAACGTGCGGGATGGGACTGCTGGGGAGACGAGGTATGAAACGGATTTACATCTGTTCGCCGTTCCGCGCTCACGGAGCTGACGAACTCAAACGGAATATAGCCTATGCGCAATCGCTGGCTCTTAGAGCCTTAGAATGCGGAAATGCACCGTATGCGCCGCACCTTTATCTACCGGGAATCTTGGACGACAGCAAAGCTGATGACCGAGTGAAAGGGGTGCTGGCGGGTTTACGTTTTCTCGAAGTTTGCGACGAAATATGGGTAGGCGCAAAGCATGGGGTTTCTGAGGGAATGAAGAAAGAAATCGAATTTGCAAAAGCGCGTAACATTGCCGTGAGAATCCACGAAAGCGAAGAATGCGCCAACGGAGAATGTTACACCCGTAACATTCTCAAAAACGCGAATGTTACACCCGTAACATTCTCAAAAACGCGAATGTTACACAGAATGTTACACCCGTAACATTCTCAAAAACGCGAATGTTACACCCGTAACATTCTCAAAAACGCGAATGTTACACCCGTAACATTCTCAAAAACGCGAATGTTACACAGAATGTTACACAGAATGTTACAAACGCCAAAACGGAATTATCCCCTAAAGGGGATAAAGCGAAATAGCGAGAGCGGAAAAACAGCCTTGTAACATTTGTAACATTTTTTCTTAATAAAGCAAATGCAAATAGGCAAATAGGCAGAATATAAACGCCTAATGCGCCTATGCGCGAAGGCTTTATGAAAAATTACGTTACAAATGTTACAATGTTACAAACAGGAGGCAATATGCAGGAAAAACCGATAGAACAACACCTACGCGACGAAATCAAGAAAATAGGCGGTGCGGCGTATAAGCTATCCGCGGCGGTTGACGCAGGTATGCCCGACAGGCTGGTGTGTCTTCCGGGCGGTCGCGTGATTTTTGTCGAGACCAAAAGACCTAAGGGCGGGCGGCTTTCGCCTTTGCAGAAATACCGCCACAAAGCACTGCGGCTAATGGGGTTCGACGTGCGAGTCATAAACACCACGGCCGCCGTGACGGAATTCATCAAAGAGGTCAAAGCGCAGGGAGGCGACAAATGAAATTCATTCCGCACGACTACCAGCAATTCACGATTGACCGAATGGTTGAAAACAAAAAGGTTTTCGCGGTGCTTCAAATGGGATTAGGAAAAACCGTTTGCACCTTAACGGCAATTGAGAAACTGATGTACGACAACTTCGAGATAAGCAAAGCACTGGTCATCGCGCCACTTTATGTGGCAGACGTGACGTGGGAAGACGAACGAGATAAATGGGACCATTTACGGAAACTGCGGCTGTCCAAAATTCTCGGAACGGAAAAACAGCGAATCGCCGGATTGACCGCGACGGCCGACGTCTACGTCATAAACCGAGAAAACGTGAAATGGCTTATCGAGTATTACATCAAACGGAAAAAACCGTGGCCGTTCGATATGGTGGTAGTGGATGAGTCGTCGAGTTTCAAAAGCAATTCCAGCCAGCGGTTCAAAGCGTTAAGGAAAGCAACGCCTATCACCGACCGCGTCATTCTTCTGACGGGAACGCCGAGTCCGCAAGGGTTTGAGGATTTGTGGTCGCAGGTCTATCTTCTGGACAGCGGCGAGCGACTGGGGAAAACGATGACCGCATACCGAAGCCGATACTTTATGCCGGGACGGCGCAATGGCAACATTATCTACGAGTGGATACCGAGAGAGGGAGCGAGCGAACAAATCTACGCCAAGCTGTCCGACATCATGATATCGCTTTCCGCAAAAGACCACTTGAAGATGCCGGAGCGAATCGACAACATCGTTAAGTTGAAGCTGACCCCCGAAGCGCGAGAGCAATACGACAAGATGGAATCGGACTGCATCCTCGAACTGGAAGAGGGCGAGATAGTCGCAGGCAATAAGGCGGCGGTTACGAATAAACTTCTGCAAATGGCGAACGGGGCCGTCTACTACGAAGAGCCGACGGTGGACGAAGACGGCGTAGTTACGGGATACGAACGGAGAGTACAATGGGTTCACGATATAAAACTCGACGCACTGGAAGAGATGGTGGAAGACAATGCCGGACAGCCGATGATGGTGTTTTACAACTTCCGGCACGATTACGAGCGGCTGATGAAACGGTTTGAGAAATACGGTCCGAGAACGATATCCGGACGAAAAGACGTGGAAGACTGGAATGCCGGGAAGGTTAGGCTTCTCTTCGCGCATCCGGCGAGTATGGGACACGGACTGAATCTGCAAGCGGGCGGGAGCAACATCGTATGGTTCGGAGTGCCGAGCAACCTCGAATGGTATCTGCAAGCGAACGCAAGGCTTGATAGGCAGGGGCAAAAAAGCAAGACGGTGGTAGTGAGCCACATCTTGATAGAAGGTACACACGACATAGACGTTATGCGTTCACTCCGGGGAAAGCGGATGAACCAAGACGAACTGATAGCCGCCGTTAAGGCGAGAATAGAGAGCCGAAAGGTAAATAAAAAATAGGAGCGAATTATGGCAAACAAAATGAACGTAAAAGGTTACGCGGACGGCATCCCCGTCTACTGCGCCCACGACGCAATAGTGGCGGTTGAGGACGTGCATCCGAACCCGGAGAATCCGAATATGCACCCGGATGAACAACTCAGACGGCTGGGAATGATAATCAGAAACGCCGGATGGAGAAACCCCATAACCGTCAGCACACGGTCGGGGTTGATAGTCAGAGGACACGGCAGACTTGCCGCGGCGCAGCTGGAGGGATTAAGCGAAGTGCCAGTAGATTATCAAAACTACGCATCGGATGCGGAAGAACTCGCCGACCTTATAGCGGACAACCGCATCGCAGAGCTGGCAGACCCCGATATGCAAAAACTGGCAGGACTGTTTGAAAAGATTGATGCGGCAGAATTCCCTATCGAATTGACGGGGTTCACGCGAGACGAATACGGCGAAATCGCGGATGCACTGAGCGCGGCGACCGAGGGGTTGATTGATGCGGATGAGGAAATACCCCTTCCAGAAGAGCCTACAAGCCGCCGTGGCGACCTTTGGATACTGGGCGGCAAGCACCGCGTTTATTGCGGCGACAGCACCCAAAAAGGCGATGTGGACGCGATGTGGCAAGGGGGGGGGGTGCGCCCAATTGTTATTGACAGACCCGCCGTACAATGTGGATTACGAGGGCGGCACCGAAGAGAAAATGCGTATAGCGAACGACAATCTGAGCGACTGTGCGTTTGAGAGATTACTGACTGAATCCTTCGAGAACGCAAAGGAAAGACTCAAACCCGGCGGCGCATTTTACATATTCCACCCGGACAGCAACGGACTGGTATTCAGAAAGACTTGCGAGGCGGTCGGACTCCACGTGCGACAATGCATTATATGGGTTAAAAACGCCTTCGTAATGGGGCGGCAAGATTATCAGTGGAAACACGAACCGTGCCTATATGGTTGGAAAGAGGGAGCGCATTATTTCACGAAAGACAGGACGCAGTCAACGGTTTACGAAGACGAAGCGGTGGATTACACCAAGATGAAGAAACAGGAACTTCTGGACATTTTGACGGCAATGCGGAAAGAGGATGAGCCGACGACAGTCATTCACGAAAACAAACCGACAAGGAACGCACTGCATCCCACTATGAAACCGGTCGCCTTGCTTTTGAGGTTGATACGGAATAGCACTAAGCGCGGGGAAACGGTGTATGACCCATTCAACGGGAGCGGTTCGACGCTTATAGCTTGCGAGCAATCCGACCGCGTGTGCTACGCGATGGAGCTTGACCCGAAATACGTGGATGCGACAGTCAAACGATTTGTAATGGTAACCGGAAATAACAACGTCGTCTGCATAAGGAACGGAAGGAAACTGAGTCAAAAGGAAATCAATAAAATCTTTGCAGAATAGGCAATAGCAGGAGGCGACATTTATGGCGAATACGAGCGAGGTAAAAAAGCGATTGAATCAGCACCGCAACAAAGCGATA